>JBEIPH010000211.1:0-3260 GCA_040377115.1 Micavibrio sp.
CATCCATCTAAAGAAATCGTACAAACAGCTGTCAACGGGTGGCACACCTTTACACGCGCGCTCTTTTGGTCAGGGCTTGCTGTCGCGATTGTGACAGCACTCGTCATTTTCATCCTGACACGTTGATTGTGAAGGATTTTTTTTGAACAAGACCAGCACCAGCGCCTCGACAAGACCACGCCATCAGCTTTACAGCTGGGCGCTTGTCCTGATGCTGGTGTTTTTTCTGGCGGGGCCTTCATCAGCTGGCGCACAGGTCTCGTCGCTGCCGATCGCGGCACAGCCAGCTCCGACCCCCGGCGACATTGCGCAACCTCTGGTCCTGTCCACCCGCACTGCGGCCTTTGACGCCACGGCGAATATCCGGATCATACATGACCCGCTTGCGCGTATTTCGTTTAACGAGGCGCTGCAAAGATTCCGCATGGGCAGGGGCACTGAAAAAGTGTCAAGCGACAGCGTGCATATGCCAATTGGCACCTCGGGTGCGTGGCTCTTTTTTGAGGTCATTAATCGCAACCCGACAAAAAGCCTCTGGATGCTTAACCTTGGCCTGCGGAGCGACGCCACCGTCGGGGTCGCCAACCGCCTGTTTGTCTACACCGACCAGTCGCCGGGCATTCCGGTCATGGCCGACGGGCGCCTGATCGACAACAAGCGCCATGTGCCCGGACAGACCAAAAACGCCGTGCCCCTGTCGCTGCCACCCGGCAAAAGCACGGTGATCGGCATTTTTATCAGCACCAAGCCGGGCAGCGCCCTGACCATGCGCCCACAAATAGAAGAACGCGCCACTTTTAACACCACACTGCTTCGTCAAAAGCTTGAACGCGAGGTCATCACCGGCGCCCTTGGGTTTGCACTAATTATATTGTCGCTGTTTCAGCTCTTTTACCAACGCGCGGTCGCCCTGTGTCTTGGTATTTATGCCATTTGCGCCTACTTCATCTATCACGCGTCAGACAGCCTGATGCCCTTTGGCAATAATAGTGATGCTGTCTATATAGACGCGTTTTATCTGCTAAGCGCCCTGATGGCCCTGTGGCTTGGCCGCCTGATGCTGTTTGATGGCCGCACGAAGGCAGCTTCAGAAGCGCATTTGATAACCCTGTCAGTTTCTATACTGGTCATGGTAACGCTGTGCGGCGTGTTTATACCCTTCCTTGAAACCTTCAGCAGTTTGCTTTTGATACGCGTATCGCCAATTATGGTGCCCTTACTGCTGGCTATTCTTGGCACCATGACCGCGCTTAAAACCGACCGCCCCATGGCTGGCGTTTTCAGCGCTGCCTGGATTATCGCCGTCATGGGGCAATTGATCAGCGAAAGCGCCCTGCTGGGCCTCAGCCCCACACAACCGATCATCATCAATGCGATATGGTCGGTGTTTATCCTGCATTTTACTTTACTGTCGTTTGCGGGCCTACGTTTTGTTTCTGTCATGACCAGCCGCCAAAAGCAGCGCGAACAGGATATAAAATCACGCCGCGAAGAAGAAGCCGAGCTGCGCAAAACCAAAGAACTTGCCGACCAAAGCCGCATGGTCAGCGTTTTGCAGCGTGAGAAAGAACTACAAGCCAATCTGCGCAACCGCGAGAGCGAGCGTGCCGAAGCAATGCGCCGCGCCAAGGAAATGGCCGATCATGCCAACAAAGCCAAATCAGACTTTCTGGCTGTTATCAGCCACGAAATCCGCACACCAATGACTGGCGTCATGGGCATGACACGTCTGTTGCTTGATACACCACTTAGCCCGCAGCAACGCGAATATGCCGAAACCATCCAGTACGCAGGCGATGGTCTGATCACCTTGCTCAATGACATCCTTGATTTCTCCAAAGCCGAAGAAGGCAAGCTGTTGCTGGAAAACCTAAGCTTTGACCTGCGCAAGTTGCTCGACAGTATTGTGCTTTTGATGTCGAGCCGCGCAGGCGAGAAGAAAATCAACCTCAAGCTGGATCTGGCTGAAGGCACGCCCACAACGCTCAAGGGCGACCCCACCCGTTTGCGCCAGATATTGCTCAACCTTGTCAGCAACGCCATCAAGTTTACTGACAAGGGCGGTGTTACCCTGACCGTGCGCCTACAAGACCAAAGTGGCGGCAAACAACGCCTGTATTTCGGCGTTGCTGATACCGGCATTGGTATTGACGAAGAAGCGCAAAAGAAGCTTTTCTCCCCCTACACTCAGGCAGACGCCAGCGTTGCGCGTACCTTTGGCGGTACCGGCCTTGGCCTTGCCATTTGCAAACGACTGGTCGAAGCCATGGGTGGCAGTATCCAGCTTGAAAGTAAAATGGGCGAAGGATCGCTGTTTTATTTTGTCCTGAGCTTTGAAAAAACAACCGACGCCGAACACTCTTTTGGTTCAGCCCCTCTGCCGCCGATGCGTCTGCTGGTGGTTGATGACAATACCATCAACCAGAAAGTGGTCGCCGGATTGATGCAAAAAGACGGACATAAAGTAATTGCCGCCAGCAGTGCAGATGCCGCCATGCGCGAAATTGAAAAGGCGGATTTTGACGCCATCCTGATGGACATGGAAATGCCCGTGGTTGACGGAATTGGGGCCACCCATATGATCCGCGCCCTGCAAGATCCGGCAAAAGCCGCCATACCGATTATTGCCATGACCGCCAATACACGCGAACAAGACGTGCGCCGCTGCCGTGAAGCTGGCATGAATGATTATCTCAGCAAGCCGATCAACCCTGAAAGCCTGCACCGCGTTCTGCTGCCTTATGCGCCCAAGGCAACGCCAACACCTCTGGCCAATGTTGGCACAGTTGTATCGGCAGCCCCGCCCGTCTTTGTCGCGCCTGCGCCGGTTACAGCGCCAGCGGCACCTGTTGCCGCACCCTCCTCCGCGCCTCGTGACGCCAGCCCGGCGGCAGAAGACACCTCGGGCTTTAAATCCGAAGCACTCGAAAGCCTCAAGAAAAGTCTTGGTCGCGATGAGCTGCTCGACATGATTGATGGCCTTTATCAAAAGACCGAGGAAATCATCATGCAGGCAGAACGTGCCATGACACTGGGCGACCTGCCCGGATTGGCCGCACGCGGCCATGAGCTCAAGGGTATGACCGGCAATTTCGGCCTAAGCGACCTCAGCGATCTGGCAGCACAGATTGAAAAGCAAGCCAAAGGTGGTGAAATGACAGCCGAGCTGACCCCGCTGGTCAGGAAGCTGCGCCCGCTGTTTTACGACACGCGATCAAGTCTTGATAAATGGCTGAAGTCGTAAAAAAAGCCCGCTGACA
>JBEIPH010000259.1:0-2306 GCA_040377115.1 Micavibrio sp.
CCTGACGACGGCTGTCGCCTGCTGGACGCGGACCATCAAAGCGACGACCTTCCGAACGACCTTCACTTGAACGGCCACCTTCAGCACTTCTTGGCTCTGGACGGCGTCCTTCTGCACGGCCTTCGCTGGCACGACCAGCAGGCGCACGGCGTCCGTCAAAACGGCGACCTTCCGAACGGCCCTCTTCGCTGCGACCTTCGCTTGAACGCCAGCCATCGCCACGACCGCGTGGTTTGCCACGCAGGCCACCACGATTACCAGAGCCTTCCTCGCGGCGTTCGCCACGGGGGCTGCGGGCAGGTTCGGCTTCGGGGTTCATTAGTTTTGCAATCGCGCGCCATTTTGTGGTGTCTGCGGGCGTTATCAGGTTAACAGCTTCGCCTTCGGCGCCTGCACGGGCTGTGCGGCCGATGCGATGGATATAATCTTCCGGACATTGGGGAAGGTCATAGTTAATAACGTGTTCGATATGCGGAATATCAAGACCGCGGGCCGCCACGTCTGTGGCCACCAGCACGCGGTACTTTTTATCTCTGAAGCCTTGAATAACACGCTCGCGTTTGCGCTGTTGCAAGTTGCCATGAATGGCATCAGCCCCATGTTCGGCCTTGGTCAGTTTCAGCGCCAGACGCGCCGCGCCATGCTTGGTTTTAACAAACACAATGATCGATCCGCTGCGGGCAGACAGTTCGATCAGCAGTTTGTTGTACTTTTCAGCTTCAGGTGTATGGATCAATTCTTGTTTGATTTTGGCCGCTGGCTTGTGCGCGTTGTCAACAACCACACGCTCTGGCTTGTTCAGGTATTTGCCCGACAGTTTAACGATCTGTGGTGGCATGGTCGCTGAGAACATCAGCGTTTGGCGACGTGGTGCCATGCGCTGGATAATTTTTTCAATCTGCACACCAAAGCCCATATCAAGCATACGGTCTGTTTCATCCAGTACCAAAAAGTCTGCCGCTTCAAGACGCAGGGTGCCGCGCAGCAGGTGGTCATTGATACGACCAGGTGTTCCAACGATCAGACGTGGGCGCGCGCGCAGATGCGCAATCTGTTTGCCCATGGAATCACCACCGATCAAACAAGCGCTGGCGATATCACGGTTAAAAACCAGCAGGGGTTGCATGGTCGACAAAACCTGCGTTGCAAGTTCGCGTGTCGGGGTCATGATCAGCGCAACACTGCGGGGTGATTTGATGAGGTGGGCCAGCAGTGGCAGCGCAAAAGCAGCCGTTTTGCCCGTACCTGTGGCGGCCGAGCCAAGAACGTCACGGCCAGCAAGAGCAAGTGGTACAGCCTGGGCCTGAATAGGGGTTGGGGTGTTAAAACCGATTTTAACAAGCGCCTTGAGCAGCGTTTCCGGCAGGCCGGTTTCGGCAAAATTCTTGATCACGTGGATGGTATCCTTTTTCTTCAAAAGCACTGCGCGCCCAACCACGACGGCAGGGCGAGAACAGCAAGAGCGTAAAGCACCCCTCCGTCACCACGCAGTGCGGGTAAACGGGATTTTCGGGCGTTAACTCTTGAATGAAGGCAAAGGAGAAAAATCTGCAGGGCAGAAAAGAATCTGCGGCACAAATCAGGGCATCAGCCAGAGTCACATCTTAAACGCAGCATCTTGATATAAGGAAAGCATCAAAGATGCAAGGAAATTATTGCACCGCACCCAGAGAGCTGCATACAAATGTCCGCAGGTTTGCTGCGATTTTGCCCTTGAACATCAAATAATTAGTCGCCTTTACAGGGGGCAGCTATTACGCCTAAAATAACCCAATATATTTTATTACTTTATCATCAAGGAGATCGAAAATGCGTGGCTTCAAGCTTGCCTTTGCTCTCGTCCTGACCTTCACGGCCTTTGCAGCAACCAAAACACAAGCGGCCGGTTTCCAGCTCAAAGAACAGGGCAGCCAGCTGCAAGGCCTGTCTTTTGCAGGTGCCACAGCAAAAGCCGACGACGTTTCGACCCTGTTTTACAACCCTGCGGGAATCATGCGGCTTGGATCCGGCGAACAAGCCAGCGCTGGCGTCTCGTATGTTCTACCGCAGGCACAGTTCAATATAGGCAGCGTCACAGCTGCCGCCGGCTCGCCCGGTGTTCCCGCCGTCGCCAACGGAAACGGCGGCGATGCCGGTGAAGGCGCCGCTTTGCCCGTATTCTACTACGCCCGCGACATTGCCCCAGACTGGCGTGGCGGTATTGCCGTCAATGTACCCTTCGGCCTGTCCACCAAATATAGCAGCGGCTGGGCTGGTCGCTATTATGCGCTCGAATCCTCTCTGCAAACCCTTAACATCGCGCCCAC
>JBEIPH010000123.1:0-4546 GCA_040377115.1 Micavibrio sp.
AACCATCAATGACTTCGCCCAGGTTATGGGGCGGAATGTTGGTGGCCATACCAACGGCAATACCTGCCGCACCGTTGACCAGTAGGTTGGGGAAGCGCGCGGGGAGCACGGTTGGTTCCAGCGTGGATTCATCGTAGTTGGGCTGGAAATCGACGGTTTCCTTGTCGATATCCTCCAGCAGTGTTTCAGCCGCCTTGTTCAGGCGTGCTTCGGTGTAACGCATAGCCGCGGGTGGGTCGCCATCCATCGAGCCAAAGTTACCTTGACCATCCACCAGCATGAGGCGCATGGAGAAATCCTGCGCCATACGGACCATCGCGTCGTAAATCGCGCTGTCGCCGTGCGGGTGGTATTTACCCATGACGTCACCGACGATACGGGCAGATTTTTTGTAAGGCTTGCTGCTGTCATAGCCGCCCTCGCGCATCGCGTACAGGATGCGGCGGTGAACCGGTTTCAAACCATCGCGGGCATCGGGCAGGGCACGGCTGACGATCACGCTCATCGCGTAATCGAGATAGCTGCGCTGCATTTCATCTTCGATTGTGATCGGTGAAATATCGGTTTTCTTGACGGTGTTATCTGACGTCACGGGAAGGCCTTTTCAATTGATGTTTTTTGACTTGATTGTTTTAGCAGTTTTAAAGGTATAGAACAAAGGAATTGGGGTGATTTTCACATAGAAAATTAGCCATAATGCAGATGTTGCATGCCCGTCGCGCCTGATTTTCGCAATATGTAATATAAGCCAACCATCCGGAATAAAATTCATGAAATTTAAGAGCGCAACAGCATCAAAACCGACCAAGACAACCAACGATGATATAGTTGGGTACGAAGGCAATATCTTTTGGTTGCTGGACGGCGCAACGCAGCTTGTTGCGCCTGATCATGGTCTTGATGCGTGCTGGCATGTAAGACGCTTGAGCGAAGAACTGACCAAATTGGCGCGTGCAAAACCATCGGCTCCGCTGGTTGAAATGGCTAAATCGGCTATCGCAATTGTCGGCAGCGAATTCCAGCAAACGACAGGTCTGGATGCAACTGCACCACAAGATCTACGCCCGTTTTCAACCTTGATCCTTTGCCGTCATCTGCCTGAAGCACAAAAGCTTGAATACCTTTTGCTATGCGACAGCACGCTACTTGTTGTGCAAAACGGGCAGGCGAGGGTGGTTGCCAGTGATCCACGACTGGATAGCATGAACATACTTGATGAATGTTATCGATTGCTTGCCGCGGGTCATGGCTTTGACAGTCAGGAATACAAAAAAGCCTTGCGCCATGCCTATGACATCGGTCAGCCAAAGCTGAACAACCGTACTGATCCGCAGGCTTGGTATGCTGTGACGCAGGATGCAAGTGTGATTGATCATGCGCTGTCAGGTGTGATTGATTTCAAAGCGGGGGATGACGTCTTGCTGATGAGCGACGGGTTTACCCGCGCTGTTGATACGCTCGGTATCTATAAGGATTGGGATGCTCTGGTGGGAGCTGTTAAATCTATTGGACCCGAAAAAATAATCGACCAGATCCGCGCAGCCGAGCGCGCGGATGATCAAGGTGCCAAATACCAGCGTTCCAGTCGCCACGATGATGCGACTATATTATTTGGTCGCTAGGTGTCCCGCGCGCAGCCGTTGACTTGTATACAGAGTCACCTGTTTGCAACGATACGTTGCTTTATGCGGTTTAAACGGCATGTTCAAAAACTATCTTATAGTAATATGAAAAAAGCGTATTGCTAGGCATCTGAATTTTAGGCAATGTTGCCTCACTCACAGCATTCGCAACGTGATTCCAAAAAACAAAACTCAACAGAGGAAGCAAACTTATGACTTTGGATATCCAGACAATGATCCTGGGCTCCGGTGCACTCGCGCTGCTTTACGGCGTGGTAACCGGAATGCAGGTGATGGGCTCGAGCGCAGGCAACGCCCGCATGCAGGAAATTGCCGCAGCCATTCAGGAAGGCGCAAGCGCCTACCTCAACCGCCAATACACCACCATCGGCCTTGTCGGTGTTGTTGTTGCCATTCTTTTGTCCAAACTGCTGGGCATGGAAACAGGTATCGGTTTTGTGATCGGTGCTGTTCTGTCCGGTCTTGCCGGTTATGTCGGCATGCACGTATCGGTACGCGCCAACGTGCGTACGGCTGATGCCGCGCAAAAAGGTCTGGCACATGCACTGTCCATCGCCTTCAAATCGGGTGCCATCACTGGCATGCTGGTTGTTGGTCTGGGCCTGCTGGGTGTTGGTGGATACTACTTCTACCTGATCAGCCCTGAATTCGTTGCCGCTCATCCTGATTTTACCACCCGTAACGTGCTTGAGGCACTGGTGGCATTGGGCTTTGGCGCATCGCTGATTTCCATCTTCGCCCGTCTTGGCGGCGGTATCTTCACCAAAGGTGCGGACGTCGGTGCCGATCTTTGCGGCAAGATCGAAGCCAACCTGCCAGAAGATGACCCCCGTAACCCTGCCGTTATCGCTGACAACGTTGGTGACAACGTGGGCGATTGCGCCGGTATGGCGGCTGACCTGTTTGAAACCTATGCCGTCACCATCGTTGCCACGATGCTGATCGCTGCATCGGTCTTCACAGATCCCGCTGTTCTGAAACAAATGATGGAACTGCCACTGTTGATCAGCGGCCTTTGCATCGTTGCTTCGATCGTCGGTACGTACTTTGTACGTCTTGGTGCCAGCCAGAACATCATGGGCGCTCTCTACAAGGGCCTCATCGTAACGGGTCTGGTATCAGCCGGTCTGATCTACTGGATCGTTGACAAGTACTTTGGCTTTGAAACAGCTATTGGCGACACAGCCCTGACCGGTCAGTCACTTTATAACTGTGCCATCGTTGGTCTGGTTGTAACGGCTGCGATGGTTTGGATCACCGAGTACTACACTTCGACGGCTTTCCGTCCAGTGCGCTCGATTGCCAAAGCATCTGAAACCGGCCACGGCACGAACATCATTCAGGGTCTGGCTGTTTCGCTCGAAGCAACTGCCCTGCCAGTGATCGTGATCTGCGTTGGTATCTATGCTGCCTATACCTGTGCTGGCCTTTACGGTATCTCGCTTGCTGCAACCACCATGCTGGCCCTTGCCGGTATGATCGTTGCACTTGATGCCTACGGTCCTGTTACAGACAACGCTGGCGGTATTGCCGAAATGTCCAAACTGCCCAAGGAAGTCCGTGTTGTTACGGATGCGCTTGATGCGGTTGGTAACACGACCAAAGCCGTCACCAAGGGCTATGCCATCGGTTCTGCCGGTCTGGCAGCGCTTGTTCTCTTCGCTGCTTATACCGAAGAGCTCAAGCATTACTTCCCCAAACTGGAAGTAACCTTCCCGCTTGATCAGCCGTTCGTTATTATCGGCCTGTTCATCGGTGGTCTGCTGCCGTATCTGTTTGGCGCTATGAGCATGATGGCTGTCGGCCGCGCCGCCGGTGCCATCGTGGTCGAAGTTCGCCGCCAGATCCGCGAGATCCCTGGTATGCTGGAAGGCAAGACCAAGCCCGAATACGGCAAGGCTGTCGACATGCTGACGAAAGCAGCGATCAAAGAAATGATTGCTCCTTCGTTGCTGCCAGTTCTGACGCCGGTTGCTCTGTTCTTCATCGTCTGGAAGGTTGATGGCACGCTGGAAGCAGCGTTCCAGACCGTCGGCGCGATGCTGGTCGGTACGATCGTGACGGGTATCTTCGTCGCTATCTCGATGACCTCGGGTGGCGGTGCGTGGGATAACGCCAAGAAGTACATCGAAGAAGGCAACCACGGCGGCAAGGGTTCTGATGCCCACAAAGCTGCTGTAACAGGCGACACCGTCGGCGACCCCTACAAGGATACGTCTGGTCCGGCTGTTAACCCACTCATCAAGATCGCCAACATCGTGGCTATCTTGCTGGTGGCGATTGCCGCAAAAGTTCTGCCCCAGTAACAAGGGCTTGAGCTGATACAAAAACCCCTGCCAGCGATGGCAGGGGTTTTTTGTTGACTGGCAGGCTTATGCGATATTATAACAAATAAATTTCAAAAAAGGAGTATCAAGCATGAGCAACAACATCTTTGTTGTCGGCGACAAGACAATCACAGTCGGTATCGATGATTACCGCGCCCTGAAAGCCATCGAAAGCGCATTCACCAAGAACGTGATCGCAAATCATGTGCAGGGCCAAGATGGCGCCTTTAAGGCTTTTCGCAAGAATGCCAAGCTGACTGAAATGTTTCAATTGGCCGCGCGCAGAACGGCATGGCAGATGCAAGACAACAAAGGTCTGCTTGGTAAGCCTGTCGAGCAAGCAAAAGCACTGGCTGCTTATTGTGATGCCGCTGTTGCGCCGCTTAAGCGCACCTTTGGTGAAGAAGCAATACTGGTTGCGCTGCCCGACGGTGCAAAAGACGAGCGCATCGCAGATGTCTGCCGCGCCCTTGGTGCCAAAAATCTTGCAGCACTTTGCGACAAGGCAAGAAACACGCCAAAGCCTTAATCAGGTTTTCTAATAGATTACCTTAAGCCAAGCAGCTTTTTCCAGGT
>JBEIPH010000270.1:0-1970 GCA_040377115.1 Micavibrio sp.
ATTTCAAAGACCCCACAATAGACGTCATCTTGATCTTGTTTATGCTGGTAGGCTCCCTGCCCTTCCCCCTCTACGTCAAGTTTATGCGCGGGGATTCGACAGCATTGTATAAAGACACACAGGTGCGCTGCTTCCTGATGATCATCCTTGTCTGCACATTGCTGATGACAGCCTATATGGTGCTGACAGGTCGCTTTTACTTTTTAGACGCCCTTCGCAATGCCGCGTTTACCGTTGTAACACTTATATCAACAACGGGCTTTGCCAGCGGTGATTACACAACATGGGGTCCCTTTATGGTCGCCATGGCTTTCTTTATTACTTTTCTTGGCTCATGCTCTGGCTCAACCGCTGGCGGTATCAAAACCTTTCGTTTGCAAATCTTGTGGGCGATGTTCCGCCAGCAAATCCGCAAGCTGATTAGCCCAAACGCTGTTGAACAGGTTTACTACAACCGCAAAGTAGTTGAACCTACCGTACAATCAGCAATTGCTGGATTTTTCTTTGTTTATATCGCCAGCTGGATGTTCTGCGGCATCCTTCTGCAGCTTGTAGGCTTGGATTTTGTCACCGCTTTTACCGCGGCCATTACCGCCCTTAGCAACGTCGGCCCCGGGCTTGGTTCTATTATCGGGCCTGTCGGTAACTTTTCGACCATCCCTGACGATGCGCTGAATATACTCTCATTCGCGATGCTTTTGGGACGTCTGGAGTTCTTCACACTGCTGGTCGTCTTGACCCCGCGGTTCTGGCGGAACTAAACCCTAGCGTGGCGCGCCGAAGGTATCCCGAACCACTGTCTTAAAGCCTGCGTAAAGATCGCTCATCAGTTCTTCCGTCAGGTTAAGATAGGCACGGTCACGGTCCGCCAGCGAGGTGTTTTCAAGCAGGCTGCGGGTACGGTCGCTGACCACACTGGCACGCCCCACAACAATATCGGGGGCCTCTTCGTTAACCAGTTCAAAGCGTAATGCGACGCGTGCCAGCATTTTTTCCGATGGCTCGCGTGAAAATTCACCCCAGAAATCTTTGGCCACGGGTAGGTTATCGCGCACGACAGATGCGTCATCAATATAAACACGCAGAATCTGCCTTGTGCCTGTTGCGGCCAGCTTTTTTTCAATGAGGCGGCGCGCGGCGGCGGCTGGCGTGGTTGAAAATTCGTGTTCAATATTGCGGCCAGTCATGGGCGACTTGTATTGATCGTAAATTTCTATTTTTGAAACAGCCAGTGAAACAGGTGCCAGTTGTTCAAATGTCAGGTCGGGCTGCGCCAATGTCATTGGCGGCGCGCTTGTGCAACCTGCCATACCAATTGAAAGCGCCATCATAAGACTAAGGATAATCACTTGCTGCTTTCTCATCTCAGTTCCCCTTGTAAACATCATCAAGTTCATTTTGATGGTAGATATATTCCTGACTACAGAATTCACATTTTATAGACACGCGGCCTTCGGTGGCACAGATGTCTTCAACCTCGCCACGCGGAATGGTGCGCAGGATATTAACCACCTTTTCCTGCGAGCAACGGCATTTAAACCGCACATGGGTGGGGCTGTAAATACGCACACCATCTTCGTTAAACAGACGATAAAGCAAATCCGCCGAGTGCAGCATGGGTGACAGCAATTCGCCATCCGTGCAGGTATCAAGCAGCATAACCGCCCGTGTCCAGTCATCCAGTGATACTTCGGCTGGTTTGTCTGTATGTTCATCCGGCAGCTGCTGGATCATCACAGCACCGGCACGCCAGTGTTTGTCCTGCGGGTGGATCGCCAGTTTGAACGATGTTCTAATCTGCTCTGACTGCGTAAAATAGTGTTGTACCGCATCAACGATTGAATTGCCCTTAAGCTCGACAATCCCCTGATAACGGTTATCGGCGTTTCCCTGATCAACCGTAAAGGCGATATAGCCCTTTTTGCCAAGCAGATGGTAATAATGATGATCGATGTCGTGTTTGCGCTTGG
>JBEIPH010000208.1:0-3274 GCA_040377115.1 Micavibrio sp.
CCGTGGAAGACACCGAAGCCACGCTTGAAGATATCCGCAAGCTGTTTGGCCCCGAAGTTGAAAAGCTGGTCGATGGCGTGACCAAGCTGTCACAAATCAAATTCCAGTCCGCACAGGAAAAGCAGGCGGAAAATTTCCGCAAACTTATTCTGGCGATGTCCGAAGACATCCGCGTGCTGGTCGTCAAACTGGCCGACCGTCTGCACAACATGCGCACGCTGCATCACATCCCCAAGCCGGAAAAGCGCAAGCGCATCGCCCTTGAGACGATTGAAATCTATGTGCCGCTGGCCGAACGCATCGGTATGCACAAAATCAAGGAAGAGCTTGAAGATATCGCCTTCGGTGTTCTCAACCCCGAGGCACGCGACAGCATTACAGCGCGCCTGATCTTTTTGCGCGCAGAAGGTGGCGAGGCCACGGTTGCAGGTATTCTTGACGAATTGCGCAAGAAAATGGCCGAGGCTGGTATTAAGGCCGATGTAACCGGGCGCGAAAAAACCCGCCATTCCATCTGGAAGAAGATGCAGCGCAAGAACATCTCGTTCGAGCAGCTTTCCGACATCATGGCTTTCCGTGTTTTTATGCCGGACATCTCTGAATGCTATCACGCGCTTGGCGTCATTCATGGCCTCTACCCGACAGTGCCTGGCCGCTTTAAAGATTATATCTCCCTGCCCAAGCCCAACGGGTACAGATCATTGCACACAACCGTTATTGGCCCTGGCAATCACCGTATCGAAATCCAGATCCGCACGCCTGAAATGCACGAAGAATCCGAGCTAGGTGTTGCCGCGCACTGGGTTTACAAAGACGGCGAAACCAAGCTGGATCAGAAAGACAACCGTCAGTTCCGCTGGCTGCGCGAGCTAATGGATATCGTCGATCAGGCGCAGCGCCCTGAAGACTTGCTGGAAAACACCAAGCTTGAGCTGTTTCAGGATCAGGTTTTCTGCTTCACGCCCAACGGCGATCTGATTTCCCTGCCGCGCGGCGCAACACCGGTTGACTTTGCCTATGCCGTGCACTCGGATCTGGGGGATAAAACCGTTGGCGCCAAGGTCAACGGCCGCATCATTCCGCTCAATACTGCGCTTGGTAATGGCGATCAGGTCGAAATCACCACATCTAAAAACCAGACCCCCAGCCCGCAGTGGGAACGCTTTGTTGTTACCGGCAAGGCCAAGGCACGCATTCGCCGCTTTATCCGTATGCAGCAGCGCGACCAGTATATGGACCTTGGCAAGGCGATGTTGCAAAAGGTGCTCAAGCAGGAAGGTTTTGACCTTAACGAAAAATCTTTCAACCACGACACCTATCGCCAGTTCCGCACAGATAACCTCGAAGACCTGCTGACCGGCATCGGGTCGGGCCATATTGCTGCGCGCGATGTGTTTTATGCCCTGCACCCCGATCACAAACCAAAAGAAGCGCCGGTTAATATCCAAAGCCTGGTAACGCCGGAAAAGAAAACCCATCAAAAGGGCAAGGCCGCACCCATGCCCATCAAGGGCCTGATCCCTGGCATGGCTCTGCATTTTGCGCGTTGCTGCCACCCGCTGCCCGGTGATCGCATTGTCGGTATCGTTACCACTGGCAAGGGCGTGACCATTCACACCATTGATTGCGAAACGCTGGAAAGCTTTGCTGATACGCCGGAGCGCTGGCTGGATGTGTCGTGGGAGGATGGCGAGGATAGCCCCGAAAATCATGTGGGCCGCCTGCTGATCACCATCGCCAACGAACCCGGTGCGCTTGGCACACTATCAACCGTGATTGGCAAAAGCGGCGGCAACATCACCAACCTGAAAATCATGAACCGATCGATGGATTTCTGGGACATGATGATCGACGTTTATGTGCGCGACAGCGAACATTTAAATGACATCATCGCCACCTTGCGCGGCACACGTGAAATTTCAGCTGTCAGCCGCGCGCGTAACCGTTAAAAATGCGCAAGACATCGTTCAGCAACAAGCTTCATAAATTCAAACGTGCGCTGTGGCCGCGGATGAGTTTTTCCCGCTTGCTGAAGTACTATCAGCACCGCATCGGGCGCCTGCCCGGCACACCCGCGATGATAGCTGGCGGGTTTGCAGTGGGTATTGCCGTATCAATGACACCCTTTATCGGCTTTCATATTTTGATGGGCTGGTTGGTAACGCTGGTGTTGCGGGTATCTTTGCTGGGTATGATTGTTGGCACGGTGGTGGCGGGAAACCCATGGACCTTTCCGTTGATCTGGGTGGGCAGCTATAAAATCGGCAAGGTTTTAATGGCGGCTGACGCGTCTTCTTCCGCGCTGACAGCAGACACGCCGCTGACTTTTTCTGCACTGATGGATAAACCGCTGGAGCTGTTATTGCCCATGATATTGGGCAGCCTGCCGCTGGCTATTGTTTTTGGGCTGCTTTCTTTTTACGGCGTGTTCTTTGCTGTGCGTCGGTATAAATCCCAGCGTATTTCAAAACGCACAGGTGCCACATGATTCTTGGCATTGGCAGTGATCTGTGTCGTGTTTCGCGCATCGCCGACACACTTGAAAAGCACGGGGAGCGTTTTGTGACGCGTTGTTTTGCGCCCGATGAACGCGCAGCCCTTGAAAAACGCGGTGCTGATACCCGAATTGCCGGTTATGCCAAACGCTGGGCCGCCAAGGAGGCCTGTGCCAAGGCCTTGGGCCTTGGCATCAGGGATGATATTGTGCTCAGGGATATTATTGTGACCAACGACGAGGCGGGCAAACCTCACTTGACGCTGGCCGGTGGCGCGGCAAAACGTCTGGCAGACATAACGCCCGCAGGTATGACGGCCAAGCTTGATATCAGCCTGAGTGATGAAGATGGACTGGCGCTGGCTTTTGTAGTTATCAGCGCGCAATAAGGCAGAAAGTTAAAGATGCAGAGCATGATGGAAGAAGACAAAAACGAACAGGCCGTTATAACGCCGCAGCCGGAAGCTGAGCGTGATGATATCATCGACCTGATCAAGGCGATGATGGCAGCCGCGGTGATTGCCTTGACCATCCGCACGTTTGCTTTTGAACCGTTTAATATTCCATCAGGTTCGATGTTCCCCAGCTTGCTGGTGGGTGATTATTTGTTTGTGCAGAAATACGCCTATGGCTATAGCAAATATTCTTTCCCGCTTGATCTGGGCCCGTTTGATGGCCGGATCGCCGAAAGAATGCCAAAGCGCGGCGACGTTGCTGTTTTCCGCCAACCAAAGCGTGTGCATATCGACTATATCAAACGCATTATCGGCCTGCCCGGCG
>JBEIPH010000248.1:0-2618 GCA_040377115.1 Micavibrio sp.
GGGTACTGCGGCGATCTATCAGACACTGGTGCTGGGCCTGCGCGACTATGTTGATAAAAACGGCTTCCCCGGTGTTTTGTTTGGCATGTCGGGCGGTATTGATAGCGCGCTGTCGGCTGCCATCGCTGTTGATGCACTTGGGGCTGATCGTGTGCAGTGCTACATGATGCCGTCACCTTATACTTCGGGCGAAAGCGTTGAAGATGCTGCCGCCTGCGCCAAGCTGTTGGGTATTCGCCATCAATCGGTATCAATTGGCCCCGCGATGGAAGCCTTTGACACCATGCTGAAATCTGCCGCCAATGAAAACAATGGTATTACAGCCGAAAACATTCAATCGCGTAGCCGCGGTATGTTTTTAATGGCTATGTCTAACACCACAGGTGCCATGGTTTTATCAACCGGCAATAAATCTGAAATGTCTGTTGGCTATGCCACCTTGTACGGTGACATGTGTGGCGGTTTTAACGCCCTCAAAGACGTTTATAAAATGACCGTGTTTGAACTTTGCCATTGGCGCAATAAAAACGCTCCCGTTGGTGGCCTTGGCCCCTCTGGCATGGTGATCCCCGAGCGCATCATCACCAAACCGCCGTCAGCCGAGCTGCGTCCCGACCAAAAAGACGAAGACAGCCTGCCGCCTTATCAGGTTTTGGATGATATTTTGTATTGTCTGGTTGAAAAGGAAATGAATCTGGCCGAAATCGTCGCCAAGGGACATCCTGAAAAAACCGTCAGTCGCGTGTGGACACTGCTTGACCGTGCGGAATACAAACGCCGTCTGGCCTGCCCCGGTGTCAAAATCAGCCGCAAGGCCTTTGGCCGCGACCGTCGCTATCCCATCACCAATAAATTCACCAGCCTGATAGCAGGATAAATTTTTATGTTGCTTGACCCGCCATCACTGGAAAACGGCTCCGCACAGGACTGGTTTTCGTACTTTAGACTGACGCATGGCATCGGCGGTTTTGCGCATAAACTAAACGAAGTTCTGCGTGAACTTGATACACCCGAAATGGCGCACCGGGTGCTGACGGCCTATTGCGCGGCCGCACTTGATGTTGTTTTTTTTCTGCAAAAGGCAGACATCGGCGATGATATCCTTGGCGATCTCTACGCTGATTTTGAAATATCACCCGCGACCTTGCTGACGCTCAATGCCCACGATATGGCGGCCCTGATGAGTGTTGAAAACGAGATTGTTCAAGCCCACCTGATCTCGGCTGGATACAAGATGTCGGATAAGAGCGACATTCTGTCCTTTACCCCGCAAAGTCCTGCCAAAGTGGCCCCAAAAGGCCCTCAAGGCCCATAAAATACCGTTTTTAAAGGATTTTTCACGGCCAGCTGCCCCTTGGGTTTTGGCCGTGTCTGTCCTATAATGCCCAAACACTGATAACCCAAGGATTACGTTATGTCTGTCGCTCTTCGTTTTGCTCCCTCGCCCACTGGAAAACTGCATGTGGGCAGTGCGCGCACCGCACTTATCGTCTGGCTTTACGCCCGCAAGCATGGCGGCAACTTTATGCTGCGCATTGACGACACTGACCTTGAGCGTTCAAAAGAAGAAAACGTCGAAGACATCATGGCAGGCATGCAATGGCTGGGCCTGACATGGGACCGCTTTGCCCGTCAGCGTGACCGCAGCGCCGATTACGACCGCACCATTCAAAAGCTAAAAGACAACGGCCGCCTTTATCCTTGCTATGAAAGCGAAGATGAACTGGCGCTGAAGCGCAAATCTTTGCTGGCACAGGGCCTGCCACCCATTTATGACCGCGCTGCATTAAAGCTGACCGACGCCGAACGTGCCGCGTTCGAGGCCGCTGGCAAGCGCCCGCATTGGCGCTTTAAACTCGAACACAAACCCATCGTCTGGGACGATCTGGTGCGTGGCCGCGTTGAATTCCACGGCAAGGATATGACCGACCCCGTGCTGATCCGCGAAGATGGCCGCCCGCTGTATCACATCTGCTCGGTTATTGATGATATTGATTTCAACATCACCCACGTTGTGCGCGGTGAAGACCACGTCACCAACACTGCCACCCACGTTCAGATGTTTGAAGCACTTGGCGCAACCCCGCCATCTTTTGCCCACGTTACCCTGCTGGGTGATATGGAAGGCGGCAAACTTTCCAAGCGCAAAGGCGGCTTTGGCATCAAATCCCTGCGCGAAGAAGTTGGCATCGAGCCAATGGCGCTTATCTCCCTCGTCGCGCGTATCGGCACCTCTGACCCCATCGAGCCATTGGCGGATATGCAGCATGTTATCGACAGTTTTGATTTCGGCAAGTTTTCACGCAACCTGCCCAAGTTTGATGAAGATGAACTTTACCGCCTGAACGCCAAAATCGTGCATCAGCTTTCTTTCGCCCAAGTCAAAGACCGTCTTGCTGCGCTGGGCCTTGGTGATGCCGATGAAGCTTTCTGGCTGGCCGTGCGCCCGAACCTTGAAATCCTCTCCGACATCAAGGAATGGTGGCGTATTGCCAAAGAAGACATTACCCCCGTTATCGAGGATACCGATTTTATCAGCACAGCCGCAGACCTCCTGCCCGAAGGCACATGGGACGGCACGACATGGCAGCAATGGGTTGACGCCATCAAGGCCAAAA
>JBEIPH010000058.1:0-6380 GCA_040377115.1 Micavibrio sp.
CATCATCGGCAACCACCGCGTTATCATCGCTGTTAACGATAATATAATTCAGCATCAGACGCAGATTGTCGCGCAGATACCAGTTAACGCCTGCCGTGTGCTGGCGCAGCTCGCCGCCACTGATGCTGGCCGAGGCCTCGTTCAAGTTTAAAGCATCGTGCCGCGCAAGAATTTCAACAGCACCCCAGTTGCCTGTTTTGAGGCTAAAGGGATTATCAGGCTTGATGCGGCCAAAAACGCCCTCGTCGCCTTTGTAGGGGCGGTCTTCCCCTGTTAGCAGCCAGCCGGCCTGTGCATACCAGCCATCAAAAGAAGGATTGGTGCCAGCACCGCTGCGCTCGATGTCCGTGCGCAGATATTCGCCCTGCAGCATGACTGGACCAAAAGCGCCTGCCAGTTCCGCGCCATAAACAAGACTGTTGTCGACATTGTTGATGGCGCCAGTTGTCACAATATTCAAAGGTCCTGTGCCGCCCGGTGCGGCGCTCAGCGTGACGCTGTTGCTGACCGAGTTGGGCTTGCGCCAGCTGGCACCGCCACCCACATGCAAGACATTGTCGCTGTCGCGCAAAAGATCTGTGCTGGCGCGTGCTTCAACCGAGGCCGCTTCATCATCGGTGCCATTATTAAGGCCAGCATCTTCGTTGAAAAGGCCGCCAGCCAAAGACCAGTTGTCGCCACCAGTTGATAGCCCTGCGCCAAGCTGATGACCGCGGGTGAGGGCATTGGTTACGGCACTGCGCTCGATAAAGGCGATGTCGTTTGAACTGATGGCCTGCTCCAGACCCATCGGTGGTTTGAAGTTACCAACGGTCAGGTCGGCAAAGTCCAATCCACTGTAGGAAATATAAACATCGCGGAAGTTTGTCTGTTCGTTGGCAAAGTCGAATTCGGCACGATAGCTGAGGTCCTCGCCGATATTGCCACGCATACCAAGACGCGCACGGCGGAAATTCTGGTTGTTGGCGCGTTCTGCTTTGTCGTCACGAAAAAATGTGGTGTCAAAATGCAGGCGGCCATAGGGCTGGAAGGAATAAAGTCCGTCGGCCGATTGAATTTTAAGACCTGGCCCGATGGTGGTTTTGGCGGGTGGCTCGGGCAGCTGTGCTTGTGCGCGGGCACTGGCATCAAGGCTTCTGGCAGTGGCTTGCGTGGTTGATGCATAGGCAGGCGAAGCAGAGGTTTGAATTTGCTGTTGCTGGGCGGCGATAATTTTATCTTGCGCGCTTACTTTTGCATTCAGGGTTTCAACCTGTGCTGACAACTGTTGCAGGCGTGCTTCAAGCGCCTTGAGGCTGGCGCTGTCATCTGCCTGTACGGGGGCAGATAAAAGGGTTGTAATCGCCAAAATCGACGTAAACGCAGAACGTGTAAGCATCAGATCAACCTATCATGCCGCGTTTGTTAGCGGGGACCAACGCTGCCTGCGGACCGGGGATATCAGCCGGTGGTGCTGGCGGTGTCGCTGGCTGCGGCGAAGGTGCAACCGGCGTTACCACAGGGCCTTCTGGGGCTGGTTGTGGTGTTGGCGCTGGTGCTGTTTCAACCGGTGGTGTCACGGGGGCTGTTGTTACCGTCGCGGGCGGCGCCACAGGTGGCGCTGTTTCCGCGGGTGGCTGAACAACCGGAGCGGCTGTGGTCGGTGATGCCACGGGTGCCGGTGTTTCTGTCGGCGTCGGGGTGGGTGTTGGTGTCGGTGTTGGCGCGTTAAACGTCACGGTCAGGTTGGTATTGGCAGCAGGCCGTGGTGTTGTGGCAATCGGGGCGGGTGCTGGCATTGGTGTTGCGTAGGCACGCTCAAGAACTGGCTGGAAGTCAGGAACCAGTGACTTGAAGACCTGCGAAGCAAGCGAGCTGGTAAAGCGATAGTTGCCAGCTGTGGGTCCGTCAACAAATACGGTGATGCAACCATAAAAGCGATCATCAATGGTAAAGACAAAGGTTGCTGTACGGTTACGCACACCCGAAGTACCCGAAGATCCTTCATCGCGGTTATCACCCGTACCTGTTTTGCCACCAACGGGCAGAACACGGCCATCAGACAGGACAACTGATTCAAAGGCGCGGCGCGCTGTACCAAGCTCGACAACGTTTTGCATTTCACGGCGTGCCAGACGGGCAACTTCCGGAGCCAGCACGCGTGTTTCTGTTACTGGTGGGCGACGATAGGTCAGTTGATAAGGCGTATCGGGTGCCAGCGTTATTTCGCGGAAGCGAATGCTGTCACGACGCACGCCGTCATGCTGGATGATGCCTGCGAGCGTTGCGAGGGCTGCAGGTGTATCACCCGAAGCGCCAAGGGCTGAGGCATAAGACGGGATCATCTGTTGGAACGGGAAACCCTGTGCTTGCCAGTATCTGTGGATGCGCTGGAAGGCTTCTTGTTCGATGATGCTGTGAATACGGTTGTTCTGGGCTTCGTATTTATTTGAATTGATCAGCCAGCCGTAAATCTGGACACGCTCGTCAGCCGAGCGGCTCAGGGCTTGGTCCCATGTCAGGCTCGGGTTGGCGACACGTTGTTCAGCCAGCCACAGGGCCATGGGATGCAGGCCTGTCAGATAACCACGATCATTGATGTTGAATTTGTCGCGACCATAGGAATTGTACAGGCGGGCAAAATCGGTGTTGGGTGTGCAGCTGGTGCACTCGCGGCGGATAAAGGTTTCCATCTGCTCTTGCGAGGCATTGGGATGCAGGGAGCGGAAGATAACCGCAAGCGCGGTTGGCCTACGGCGTGTTTTACCGGCCAGATGGCTGGCCAGCTGGTTGGCGGGCAATTCACGTTGCTGCACCCAGGCGCGCCACATGAACAACGCACCTTCGCTTTGGGCAAAGCGGTTAAGATAGGCGCGGCGTGTGGGGTGATTGGGGTCCGTGAAAATAGCGGGGTCAACGTTCAATTGCTCTGCTTGTACATGGCGAACCACGTCGCGCATGATGCGAACAAAGGCAAGGTTGTTTGACTGCTGCAGGGCTTCTTTAACGGTGAAGCTGCGGCCATTTTCCCTTGAATCAAAGTTGTTAAAGGTCATCACGCCGCCGTTGGTAAAGAAGCGTTCACCAGGGCTGGCGGAATAGGTGCGGTTGAGCGACGCTTCAAGCGTGCCGTTGAGCGATTTATCGGTATCAGGCGCGCTCAGGTGGGCCACGACAAATCTTGTCAGGTCGTCGTTCTGGCGGGTGGCGGCCAGTTGCTCGGGCGTTTTGTCTTTCAGGCGGCCATGGATTTCGCTGATGATTTGCAGATAGGTCACCATCGTGCGCAGCTTGGCAGTCGATCCCAGTTCAAGCTTGGTACCTTCGTTGAGGTTAAGCTGGCCATCAAAGCTGTCGGTTTGAACACGCAGAACGTTGTTGCCATCGGGCTGACGCTCATAGAGCGAGAACGAATAAACGACGTTGTTTGTCATTTCCGGTTGCAGCATGCGGAAGCCGATCAAGCCGTTTTGGGCGGCAACCTCGGGGTCGCGCAGAGAGCGCAGACGTGTAGTGACAGCCTCATTCGCGCGCGCGTCCAGCGTGGTGCGTGCGGTCAGGTCAAGGCGGTTAAAGTTATACACGTTTGTTTCACCCAGCGAGCGCATCAGTTCGTTGCGCAGGCCCTGAATAGGCTTGGGGGCTGGCAGCGGGTTGTTGCGTTCGTGCGTGGCGGGGTCGGTGAATACCAACGGTGTTCTAAGAACACGTTGCGCCATCGCCGGGCTGATGATGCCAGCTTCGGCCAGCAGGGGCAGATAGCTGTTAACGCGCTGGTCAAGTTCAGCACGGTTGCGCAGCAGATAGGCGGTGGGTTTTTTAACCGACATAACGATGCTGAGCGCACGACGGTACGCAACCGCCTTTTGCTGCAGTTCTGCTTCGTTCAGCTGTGCATCTGGTGTGCGCAGCAGGCGGTTGGTTTGCTGCATATCGGCACCAAACCACAGGGACATACCATCAGAATAACCGCTGACCTCACCAAAACGGGGGTAGGCTGACAACGGCATCGAGTTGAGATAATTAAGAACGATATCTTCGCGGGCCTGACGGGTGTCACCATTGTTTTGATAGGCGCGCACGGACGCGGTCAGCATCTGGCGCAGTTTATCAACGGGTGATCCGGTCACGCCATCGGGCGAATGGCGGAATTTTTCAATTTGGGTGGCCAGTGTCGAACCACCGGCGCGGTCTTGCGGCAGGCCAACAACTTTGAGGCCATAGCCCATAAAGGCATTACCAAGGCGTACCCATTCAACAGCGGGGTTCCAGGTGGTGGTGTGATCACCCAGCAGCTCGCGGTTTTCAACAAACAGCAGGCTGTGAACCAGCAGAGGCGGGATTTCATCAAAATCAGTAAAGCTGCGACGTGGATAGGCAGCTTCGTACATCACGGTGTTGGTGTCGTCGGTGATGTACAGGCCAGCTTGCGAACGCGCGTTGTAAATCGGGTAGAGATCAAGGCCAAAGATGCTGCGCTCGGTCCAGCGTGTTTCGCCGGTGACCTGATAGCCGCGCTCTGTCAGACGCTCGCGGAATTCAAGGGAGCGTGTATAGCCAAGACGCTCATCATAGGGGCCTTCGGCGGGGGCTGCGACAGTGGGGCTTGATGTGCGGATAGTGGAAAAAAGACGACCTTCGGCCATGGCGTTAAACACGCGGGCCTGAACAAAACCTGTCTGGCTTTCAACTGCACCACCAGAAGCAAGCGCAATAGCCGCTGTTGTCGGATAAACCCATCGCGGATAACGATGCCAGAAAGAAACGGATGACGCTTTGTCCGTAGGCTCTTTGTCAGTGCCGTTTTGCGCAGGCGTGGTGTCCGCTGGTTGATTTTTTCCCATGCGACCGATGCTCCCGTTTGGGTGGTGTGACGCTTATGGCAACGGATTATATAGGAGGCCAAGCAATTCGCAAATGAAAAGGGCGGGGGCGCTGGTGTTTATTTATATCATTGATATATATAGATAATTTTTGATATCAGGAGTGGGTAAAATTTTGCTGTGTGGCACAAAAATGCCCTGTCACAGCCCTGCCGATTAGCATGATTATTTCGCTAATAACTTGTTCAAGATTACAAAAATATAAGCGGGCCGCTGTTTTTCTAACATTCTAAGCCAAAACATCACGATTCTGCCGTGTCAAAAACAGGGGGATTCTGCCGGTTGACTTATACTCTATGTGAGTATAGTTTATGCTCTATCAGAGAATAAATAGACGAATCCCCAACCAAAAACACAAAAAACGAAGGAGCACAGATAATGGGACACGGCAGATGGTCAGATCGCGATTGGGACAGCTACGCAACGAAAAACACGCGTGGCAAATCCACCCGCGAGATTTTTAACAACGCCAGCCTGAAGGATGATTTGAACCCGCGCAAAATCCAGTTCCGCGAGTCGCGCGATTCCAAAGATAATCCAAATTCAACGCCAATCATTCTGGCGCTTGATGTCACAGGATCGATGGGCATGATTGCGGCAGAATTGGCGCGCGACGGCCTTGGCAGTCTGATTGAAAAGATTCTGGCCCGCAAGCCGGTCAGCGATCCGCATATCATGATCATGGGTGTGGGCGATGCCAATTGCGACAGCGCACCGCTGCAGGTTTCACAGTTTGAGGCCGATATCCGTATCGCCAAGCAGTTGAAAGAGCTTTATCTCGAAGGTGGTGGCGGTGGCAATCATTTCGAAAGCTACAACCTGCCTTGGTACTTTGCCGCCCGCAAAACTGAAATCGACAGCGTTTCGCGCGGCAAGAAAGGGATTATCTTTACCTTTGGTGACGAACAAGCGCCGCCATCCCTGACCAAAGAGCAGATCAAACATTATCTGGGTGACACCATCCCCAAAGATCTGTCCTCGGCAGAGCTGCTGGCGGAAGTCTCCAAAAAGTATGATGTCTTCCATGTTGTAATCGAACAGGGCAATTACGCCAGCCGCGATCCAAAGCGCGTCTATGACAGCTGGAAACAGGTTTTGCCCGAAAGCCGTATCATTCCGGTCAAGGATTATAAGGTGCTGCCTGAAATCCTGGTTTCTGTGATGGAAGTTTATGGCGGCAAGAAGCCACAAGAGGTCATCAACAGCTGGCAGGATGAAAAAGTCGCTAAGGTCGTCAAAGAGGCGATTGCCAAGGTTGATGCCGCAGGCGCAAGCGCACCCAAAAAAGCGCCTGCCCCCGCCGCCAAACCAAAAGTCGTCTTTACCAAATAAAGCACACATTGCCTGAAACGGGGCCGGGCGTTAACATGCGCGTCCGGCCCTTTTTTTTAGGAAGTTAAACAGTGAAGACCGCTGACGTTATTATCGGTGCAAATTATGGCGACGAAGGCAAAGGCATGACCACGGATAGCTGTGCGGCGCGTCTGGGCGGGCAAGCCATCGTTGTGCGCTTTAATG
>JBEIPH010000164.1:0-4011 GCA_040377115.1 Micavibrio sp.
GCCCTGCTGTGGCGGCTGATGGTGGCGACATCGTTTTTGAAAATTTTGAAGACGGCGTTGTTTACCTGCAAATGCGCGGTGCTTGTGCTGGATGCCCGTCATCCACCCTGACGCTGAAGGCGGGTATTGAAAACCTGCTGAAACACTTTGTGCCCGAAGTGACCGAGGTCAGACAGTCCGTTTAAACGGCAGCTTCGCGCTCCTCGCGCAAGCGCCGGATAATCCAGCCAAACAGCACAGCCACGCAGGCCAATGCATATGTAATAAACAGCCAGCCAAGGGGCTTGGCTGGAATCCCCACTTCATCCTCGATGCGATGGAAGTCGCCAAAACGATGGCCGCCCTTTTGCGCCGTGTAGTCCGCCGCAAAACCCGCGTCATACATCAAGTCAAAAACAAAGGTGATGGCATAAGCCAGCATAAAGGCACCAACAAAAACATTTAACCAGCGCTCCCCCGCGCGCGATAGCCATAAATTAAAATACCCGCGCGCCAGAAAAAACGCCGCCAAGGTTGCCTCGACGCCGTGGCCCATAAACAAAATAATCGCCAGATGGAAATCTCCAAAACTGGTAAGCACCAGCAGGGAAAGGGCCGCACCGATTGGCACACAAAGCAACGCCATGTTGTTGCGCCAGCTCTGCCAGATAAAATAACCAATCGCGCCAAAGACACCCAGCTGCAACATCCAGCTGCGTCCCGTCAGCTGATAGGTCATGCCGCCACCACTGGCAAAATCAAAGGTGGGCACAGCGGCATAGCCATACAGCCAATAAAAAACCGTATGGCCGATTTCATGAAAAAAGACGGACATATAAACCAGCCCCGCCGTCAGCAAGCCAAACCAGCCTGCACTGTCAGGACCATAAACACCGGTTGCGATACCGGCTGCAAAGCAGCATGAAAAGATGATTTTATCGCGGTGCTGCGTGAGCATCCGCAGCCTTAAGCCACGGCCTCGTCGGTGTCGTCATCGGCCTCGTCTGCGGCGTCATCAACGACTTCCTCGACTTCTTCCTCAACGACCTCCTCAACCACCACTTTGGCACCACGGCCAATTGCTGTGTTGCCACGACGGCTGGATGTTTGATAGGCCATGGCGGCGTGTTCGGGGCAATAAGGCGTGCCGGGGCGAATGGTGCGGCCACAGAAAGAAAAATCATCGTCGCGGGGATCGCCGATGGGCCATTTGCACATGCGCTCGCTCAGATCGATCAGCGCAACGCCACCGCCGATTTGCACGGCTTCGCGGTCCATCTTTTTGATTTCTTCTGCTTCTTTGGTCAGCAGGGGATTTTTAACTGGGGCAGGTGCTGCTTTTTTGGCAAGCGGCTTGGCGGGTGCCACAGCTACTTTTTCCTTGGCGCGCACAACGGTTTCTTTTTTAGGGGCGACAGGCTTTTTGATCGGGCTTGGACGACCCGACAGACCCATGCGGTGTGCCTTGCCGATAACAGCGTTGCGCGTCACGCCTTTGCCAAGCACCTTGGCGATTTCGGCGGCACTCTTGCCTTCTTTCCACATCTTTTTGAGAGTATTGATGCGTTCGTCTGTCCAGCTCATCGTTGGCACCTTGTCATAATAAAAAAGTCTCTACCAGCACCGACTATAGCACCGATTCGGCCCTCGCAAAGATGGGTTTTTCGCTTTTTAAATCAGCTTATTACCACCTGATACCCGCTGGTCAGGCGTTAAAATCAAGGCCCCAGTCGCGATAACGGTCGGGGTCGTCTGCCCATTTTTCACGCACCTTTACAAAGATGCTCAGGTGCAGGCGACGACCCAATATACCTTCAAGCTCTTGACGCGCCGCAGATCCGATTTGTTTGATGCGCGCCCCGCCCTTGCCCAGCATGATTGCTTTTTGCGTGTCGCGACGCACGTAAATGGTCTGGCTGATTTTGGCGCTGCCGTCATCAAACTCTTCCCATTGTTCGGTTTCAACGGTTGAGTCATAGGGCAGCTCGTCACCCAGTTGCAGAAAGATTTTCTCGCGCGTGACTTCGGCGGCCAGCAGGCGCATGGGCATGTCAGAAATTTGGTCTTCGCCAAACATCCATGGGCCCTGCGGTGCCTTGGTGGCCAAATCATGGCGCAGACGATCAACACCATCCCCCTTGAGGGCCGAAATCATATAAACTTCGTCAAACACGCCCGTTGCGTTCAGCTCGGCTGTCAGCGCCAGCAGTTTTTCTTTTTCAACCAGATCAATTTTGTTCAGCACCAGACCAACCTTGCGCTGTTCCTGTGCCAATCTTTCAATGATGGCGCGGCTGTCGTCATTCACGCGACCTTTGGCAATATCAATCAGCAACAACACACGGTCTGCATCGCGCGCACCCTGCCACGCGGCACTGACCATGGCCTTATCAAGCCTGCGTTGCGGCTTGAAAATACCAGGTGTGTCCATCAGGATGATTTGTGAGCCACCTTCAATAAAAATGCCCATGACCCGCGCGCGGGTTGTTTGCACCTTTGGGCTGACGATGGTGACTTTTTGCCCCACCATGCGGTTGACCAAGGTCGATTTACCGGCGTTGGGTGCGCCGATAATACCAATCATGGCGCAGCGTTTTTGGTCCGTATCAGTCATGTTGTGCCTTTAAGTTTTTCAAGCATCAGTCGCGCCGCTTCTTTTTCTGCCACGCGTTTGCTGGGCGCACTGGCCGTCACACCGTCATGTCCTTTGACAGTTAATCGAATTGTAAAAACCGGTGCATGGGCCGGACCGCTTTGGTCAATCGCCTCATATACAGGCAACGGCAGGCCGCGGGCCTGCACCCATTCCTGTAGCGCTGTTTTACTATCTTCAGGGGGTGCCGGTTGATCGCGCAACAAATCGCGCCACAAATTTGCCACTGTTTTTTGTGCCACCGCATAGCCGGCATCAAGAAAAACAGCACCGATCAATGCTTCGAGCGCATCCGCCACAATCGCATCACTGACCTGACCACCAGCACCACGTTCGCCTGTGGCCAGATGCAAATGATCAACCAGTGCAATTTTTTGCGCCACTTGCAGCAAGGCTGCCTGTTGCACCAGTGCGGTCAGGCGTTTGGCCAGATCGCCTTCGTTTTCATGCCCATAGTGTTTATAAAGCTGTTCGGCAATCACCAGGCCCAGTACACGGTCACCCAGAAATTCCAGCCTCTCGTTATTAACTGCCGCGCGCTTTTCCCCCGCCATGCTGGCATGGGTCAAAGCAACTTCGAGCAAGTTTTTATCAGCAAAGCGGTGGTTGATTTTTTCTTCAATGCTCAAAACGACTGCACCGGTCTAAACAGGCGTTTGTAACGAATAGCCAGCGGCCATGTTACCGCCATACAGCCATAGCTGCGCATGGCGGCAAACATACCGTCGTAATGGCAATTTTCAACAACGCCTTCGGTTGAAAAGAAGATAAAGGCGGCGCGGCCAACCAGATTTTCTGCCGGCACAAAGCCAACTTGTGACTGAGCACGGCTGTCAAGCGAGCTGTCGCGGTTGTCGCCCATGGCAAAATAATGTCCGTCGGGCACGGTGAAAACTTCGGTGTTGTCGTTTGCTTCGAAATCCGACATTTCATAGATAAAATGTTTACGGCCCGGCTGACCATCTTCACCCGGCAGGGTTTCGATGTATTTCTGATAGACGTTGATGGCGTTGTCTTCGGACATGTCTTCAGACCCGACATATTCGCGCGTCACCGATTTTCCATTGACGTACAAAATCCCTTCGCGCACCTGCACGGTGTCGCCGGGCAGGCCGATGATGCGCTTGATATAATCGATATGCACGCGCTTGGGCTGGCGGAACACGGCGACATCGCCACGTTGTGGCATTTTTTCAGCGATGCGGCCTTCAAACGGGCCAAGATCAAGCGGGAAGGAATATTTGCTGTAGCCATAGGCGTATTTTTCAACGAACAGATAGTCGCCGACCAGCAGGCTCGGGAACATGGAGCCGGAGGGGATGTTGAAGGGCTCGAACAAAAAGGTGCGGATCGACAGCGCGATCACGGCCGCCGCGAGC
>JBEIPH010000104.1:0-4901 GCA_040377115.1 Micavibrio sp.
ATCTACATGGTAATGACGGCTGGTGCATTTGCAGTTGTTTTGATGATGAAAAAACAGGGCCGTATGGTTGAACGGATCAGCGACCTTTCTGGTCTTTGGCGCGATCAAAAGATGTTGGCGGTCGCCATGACAATCATCATGCTTTCAATGGCGGGCATTCCTCCGCTTGCTGGGTTTTTCTCCAAGCTGTTTATCTTTCAGTCCTTAATGGCTGCCCAGTTAACTGTCTTGGCGGTGGTCGGTGTGCTGGCCTCGGTTATCAGTGCCTTTTATTATCTGCGCGTGATTAAAATCATGCTTTTTGATGAAGCACCAGAGCAGGGGCTTGATAAATGTGATGATATGACGCTCAAGGTTGTTTTGGCCGTTTGCACGATTATCCTGCTTTTGTTTATTGTACAGCCAGCGCCGGCCATGAACTGGGCTGCTATGGCTGCAACCTCGCTGATGCCTTGATATGGATGACCTGTCTGACGCAAATTTCAAAATTATGCGGCTGCAGCTGGGTCAGGTTGACAGCACAAATAGCTTTGCCAAAAACCTAGCGCAACAGGGCGCAGCTGCCGGCACACTGGTGGTTGCGGAAAGCCAGACAGCAGGGCGTGGGCGTCATGGCAATCAATGGTCCTCGCTGACCGGTAATCTTTTTATGTCGCTTGTCCTTAGGCCACAAGTATCCGCGGCATCTGTTGGGCAGTTGTCATTTCTGATGGCGTTGGCGCTGGCCCGCAGTCTTGAAGAGGTTTTACCAGCCTTATCTGATATTGGCCTTAAATGGCCAAACGATGTACTGGTGGATGGCCGTAAATGTGCCGGCATCTTGCTTGAAAGCGAGGCGCAAGGCATGGCAACACAGCTGCCATGGGTTGTCGCTGGTGTTGGTGTCAACCTTGTATCAGCACCCGAGGGTGCAACCAGTTTGGTTGACAGTGGTGCAGATCGTCTGACGCCTGAACAATTTCTTGATGTGTTCGAGCGGCATATTTCACAGCTTTACAGCCAGTGGCTTCGCGAAGGATTTGAGCCGATACGCGCGGGTTGGTCATCTTTTGCCACTGGCATTGGTCAAACAATTCAGGTGCGCCTTACCCGTGAAACACTGGCGGGGGTTTTTGACGGTATTGACGAAACGGGTGCTTTGGCGCTGCGCCTTGCCAATGGTGAACAACGCCATATAGCGTCGGGGGAAGTATATCTGTGAGCAAAAATATGTCGTTCAGAATGAAAGACGATGCTGTCTACTTCCTGCCGCTTGGTGGTTGTGGCCATTTTGGTGCGAATATGACGCTCTATGGCTATCGCGGTAAATGGATCATGATCGACTGCGGCATGGGATTTGCCGATGAAACCATGCCCGGTGTTGATATTTTGCTTCCTGATCCCGGCTTTGCAGTTGATCTCGGCAAAGATCTGCTGGGGATTGTTATTACCCATGGTCACGAAGACCACATTGGCGCCATCCAAAGCCTGTGGCCGCGTTTGAAGCTGCCAATTTATGCGACACGTTTTACGGCTGAGCGCATTAAGCAGGCCGTGGGGGATACCAGCTGGGGTGGGGAGGTTCCGCTTCATGTTGTGGATCCGTCTAAACAACTATCGCTTGGCCCTTTTGGTATTGATTTTGTAGATGTTGCGCACTCTATCCCCGAGGCTTATTCCTTGGCATTGCATCTGGATGGTGTTGGCACACTGCTGCACACAGGCGATTGGAAGCTTGATCCCGATCCGGTGATTGGCAAGGTAACGGATGAAGCCAAGTTAAAAAAACTGGGCGAGAGCGGCGTATTGGCCATGATGGGCGATTCAACCAACGCCATGGTGCCTGGCCATTCGGGGTCAGAGCGTTCGGTTGCGATACATCTGGCCGAGCTGTTTGGTGAATTTCCGGGCCGCGCGATTGTGGTGTCTTGTTTTTCTACCAATATCGCCCGTTTGTGCAGCGTGTATGAGGCGGCTAAGAAAAACGGCCGTCAGGTTTGTATTGTCGGGCGTTCGCTGTGGAAGGCCGATGATGCCGCCCGCAAGAGCGGATACCTTAAAGGTATGCCACCTTTCTTGAGTGACGAGGAAGCCGATTTCCTACCCATCGGTAAGATCGTTTATGTCTGCACAGGGTCGCAGGGCGAGCCGCGTGCGGTGCTGTCAAGGCTGGCGGCGGATGACCATCCGGCGCTTGAAGTGCAGGAAAACGATGTTGTTATTTTTTCATCGCGCGCCATCCCGGGCAATGAAAAGGCAATTGACCGCATTAAAAACCGTCTTTACGCCAAGGGTGTTCAGGTTATTACCGACCGCGAAGCGCCCGTGCATGTGTCAGGCCATCCATACCGCGATGAATTGAAAGCTTTTTACAGCTGGGTAAAGCCGCGCTTTGCTATTCCGGTGCATGGCGAACAGATGCAGCTTGAAAAACACGCTGATTTGGCCCGGGAGTGTGGGGCAGAGCAGGTGCATGTACCTGTTAACGGTCAGGTCATTGAAATTGACGCCACTGGCATGCGCCATCTGGCTGATGTCAAAAGCGGCGTTTTAGCCATTGAAGGCAACCGGATTGTTGCTGTTGACCATGACGCCATTTTAACCCGCCGCCGCATGATGTGGAATGGCAGTGCAGTTGTAACCGCAGTCGTCAATTCAAAAGGACAAATGGCGGCAACACCAAAAATCACAGCGCTTGGTTTGCTTGATGAATCCCAGCCTGCCGATCAGGCGATTTTATCCCATCTTGAAGACGAGATAACCGACAAGGTCGCGGCCGCACCAAAAGAGCTGCGCGCTGATGATGCAGCGCTGACCGAGTTGATCCGCGTTACAACACGACGCTTTTTTCAAGACCACTTTGATCGCAAACCGCAAACCCGTGTCCATCTGGTCAGGATTTAACCCATGAACATATTAACTGCTTTCTTTATTTTTGTGCTGGTGTGGTGGGTGGTTATTTTTACCATGCTGCCCCTTGGTATTGAACGCCATGAAGAAGCGGGCAAGGGATTTGATGCAGGTGCACCGAAATATGCCAACATCAAAAAGAAGATGATTTATACAACCTTTATTTCAATTGCGATTGTAGCGTTGATCTGGCTGTTGGTTGATCTGGGCGTTATCCGCTGGACTGAATGGTTCACCAAAGGGTTTGATCAATGATAAAATATGCTTTTGCATTTATCGGCATCGTTTCATTTTCTGTTGTGGCCAGAGCCGACGATATTTTGCGCCATCAGGTATCTGATGACGCTTGCGCCATGATTGTCAGTCATCAGGTAGACAGCGATGTGTCTGCCACCTATCAGGCCGGTGTTGACGTGCATGGCAAACCTGTTGTTGAAGCCGACCTTGCGCCATCACCCTTGCAGGCGCCTGACGAGGTTTCTTTTGATCTGACCGTCGATATGGCGCAATACCTTGCGGTCACAACACAGCCAAAACCAGAAGGGCAAATAGGCCTTGGCCGCATCACCGTCAAACGTGACGGGCAGGTTTTGCTTGATGGTCAACCCATGGAAAGCCAGCAGGAAGTTGCCCTGCGTGCCCTCTGTGAGCAGGAAAAGGCCACAAAAACAGAGCCTAAGTCGCCCTTGGACAAGCCGCAAAAGCCACTTTATAATCCCTAAAGACAATCAAATCAGACAGGTGCCTTATGGCCGAAGCCGCAAAAACCATGAAGAATGCAAAAACCGCTATTACGCCCACCCGCGATGAAAATTTCCCCGAGTGGTATCAGCAGGTGATCAAAGCTGCTGATATGGCAGAAAATTCTCCCGTGCGCGGTTGCTATACCATCAAACCCTATGGCTTTGCGGTGTGGGAGAATGTGCAAAAGTATCTGGGCCAGATGATCAAGGACGAGGAAGTCAACAACGCCTATTTCCCGCTATTGATCCCGCTGAGCTATATCGCCAAGGAAGCCGAGCATATTGATGGCTTTGCCAAGGAATGTGCGGTGGTGACCCATCACCGTTTGTCCGTGAACGACAAAGGTGTGCTGGCGCCCGATAAAGACAGCGAACTGACCGAACCCATGATTATCCGTCCGACGTCGGAAACGATCATCGGTGAATCCATGCACAACTGGGTGCAGTCCTATCGTGACCTGCCTTTGAAGCTAAACCAGTGGTGCAACGTCATGCGCTGGGAAATGCGTCCGCGTATCTTTTTGCGCACGGCCGAGTTCCTGTGGCAGGAAGGGCATAACGCTTTTGCGTCCGCTGACGAAGCCGATGCCGATGCGCGCCGCATGCTGGAGGTTTACCGCACCTTCCTTGAAGACTATATGGCCGTGCCGGGCTTTCCGGGTATCAAAACGCCCGATGAGCGCTTTCCGGGTGCGATTGAAACCTACACCATCGAAGCCTTCATGCAGGATGGCAAAGCCTTGCAGGCTTGTACCTCACACAACCTTGGCCAGACGTTTGCCAAGTCGTCCGACATCAAGTTCCTTGATAAGGACGGCGTGCAAAAACTGGCGTGGACAACCTCGTGGGGGATGTCGACCCGCACCGTCGGTGGCCTGATCATGGTGCATGGCGATGATGACGGCATGATCATGCCGCCCAAAGTTGCGCCCTATCAGGTGGCGATCTTGCCCTTCCTGAAAGGTGATGACGATCAGGCGGCCATCTTTGCGTATTGCGAAAAGGTCAAGGCCGAGCTGCGCGCCAAAGGTATTTCTGCACGCATTGATATGTCCGATGCACGCAGTTCGGATAAAATGTGGGCAGTCATTAAAAAAGGAGTGCCCGTGCGTCTTGAAATTGGCGCGCGTGAAATTGCAGAGGGTAAGCTGACCATCGTGCGCCGCGATCTTGGCAAAGATGGCAAGGTGCAGGTCGAGGCGGCGGGTATCGCCAATGCCGTACAAGCCGCGCTGGATAACATGCAAAAAGACATGCTGGAGCGTGCAC
>JBEIPH010000209.1:0-3270 GCA_040377115.1 Micavibrio sp.
CAAAGGCCAGCCATCAACGCTTCAAAACATGCGCTTGATCCAGTTGACCGATGGTCAAACATCTGGTGCGTCACTTGGGTTGACGTTTGAAGGCAGAATAGATAACTGGCGAAACATCTATGACCTCAACGGTACGATTATTCCGGTTTCTGATATCAACAAAGTGATCGGAAAAATTCCGGTTATCGGTGATGTGTTGACGGCAGGCGGTGAGGGTTTTATTGCCGCGACCTATAAAGTCGAAGGCCCCAAAAGCGACCCAAAAGTCAGCGTCAACCCGCTGGCGGTGCTTGCCCCGGGCGTGTTGCGCAAGATATTCTTTGAGGATTGATTGCGGCCCAAGCCGTTGATATTAGGCTACTTTTACCAGCACATGCTTTTTCTTGCCGGCAGATAATTTGATCTGTCCGTCAACCACGTGGGCGGTGGTGATCAGCGTTGTATCGCTTTCAACTTTTTCATCATTGATACGCGCGCCGCCACCGGCAATCAGTCGGCGTGCCTCGCTACCTGATGCTGCCAGGCCTGCGTCTTTGAACAGTGCAAAGGCCTGAATACCGCTTTCAAGTGTTGCGCGTGGCATTTCAACTGTGGGCAGGCCTGCGGCACTGATGCCTTCCTCGAAAGCCTGACGTGCGGTTTCAGCAGATTTTTCGGCAGCGTCTTTGCCGTGGCACAGGCGCGTGGCTTCGAATGCGAGTATCTTTTTCGCCTCGTTAATCTCGCTGCCTTTAAGGGCTGCAAGGCGATTGACCTCGTCCATCGGCAATGTGGTGAAGTATCCCAGCATCTTTGCAACGTCCGCATCATTCGTATTGCGGAAGAACTGATAGTAGTCATAGGGGCTGAGCATGTCGTCGTTCAGCCACACGGCACCGGCCACCGTCTTGCCCATTTTCTTGCCTTCGGAGTTGAGCAAGAGCGGGCAGGTGAGGCCAAAAGATTCCTTGCCAAGTTTGCGGCGGATCAGTTCAACACCGTTGATTATGTTGCCCCACTGGTCAGACGCGCCCATTTGTAGAGTGCAATTATGTCTTTGATAAAGCTCAAGAAAATCATAAGCCTGGAGCAGCATATAGTTGAATTCAAGGAAGGTCAGTGGCTGTTCGCGCTCAAGCCTTGTGCGCACGCTATCAAAGGTCAGCATGCGGTTGATGGTGAACTGCGTGCCAAAATCGCGCAGGAAGTCGATGTAGTTTAAGGTCGACAGCCAGTCGTTGTTGTTGACCATCTCGGCATTTTTAAAATCGATAAACTTGGCGAAGATTTTTTTGATGCCTGAGATATTTTCATTGATGTCGGCATCGGTCAAAAGCCTGCGCGCTTCATCCTTGCCCGAAGGATCGCCAACCTTGGACGTGCCGCCACCCATCAGCACAACCGGCTTGTGGCCGCATTGTTGCAACCAGTAAAGCACCATGATGGGCATCAGGCTGCCCACATGCAGGCTTTTGGCGGTGGCGTCAAAACCGATATAGGCCGTAACCGGCCCAGCCTTCATGCGTGCCTGCAGACCTTCAAGGTCTGTACACTGGTGCAAAAAACCGCGTTCTTGCAGGATATGGATGAAGTCGTTGGTCATGACAGTCCGGTAATTGAGATAATGAGATTTTATAGGCTTTTTTAGCCTATCCCTGGGCCTTTTTAAAGCCCCAATCGTTGAGATTAAAGGCCAAGCCCCTTTGGCGGGCGGGCGGGTTGGGCGGTTTTGAAACGGGCCGCATAGGCAGTCACAGCCGTTGTCCAGTCGAAGGCTGGATTTGCTTGGCGTATTTCCTGACAAAAACGCTCCAGCAACCCTGCGTCGCCGACCGTGCATTTGCCACGCTTTAGGCTCGCGACCAGTTTTGGGGAATTTTCGGTTCTTTGGCGCCACAAAATATCCACGTTATGTGCGCAGGCCAAATGCGTTGCTACGATCTGCGGGAAAAGAACATTTCCCTTCTGCTTGATATCTTCAACAGGGGTAAAGCGTCGTTCGTTTCTAAAGCGGATATTGGCGCTTTGCAGGCGCACGCTTTCTGGTGCGTGGCAGATGATGGTATGGGATGTATATCCGGCATCATGCGCCGCTTGATAAATATGCGCCACAGCAGGGCTGGTGCCTGTGGTGCCAAAAATGATGTCATAGCCATTGCTGGCCAGATCGTTGATGATTGAGTTGCATAGATAAACCGATGCCCAGCGCCACTGCGCATAGGCCGCTTTGCGTGCTTCGTCGGTGTCGCCGCCGCGCTGGCTCATGTCAACATAGGGCTGGAACAGCTTGATCAGCTCATCGGGGTCGGCATGGACGGCTTTTGACAAAGCGCCAGATGTTTCCTGTGCGTGGCGTATGAACGTTGTTTTGCCTGATCCTGGCCCGCCTGCGGTCATGTAAAAGTTTTTATCACCTGTCGGCTTGTCTTTGATCAGCAGGGCATAAAGACGCTGACGCTCTGCTTCAATAACAGCAAGGTCTTGGGCCGTATAATTGCCCTTGGCGAGGTCGGCCTGAATAACGGCGGGGTTGAGAATAAAAGACATTCAAAAATCTCTGCTGTTTCAAAGGGGCTGGTATAGAATAGAGGCGACCAGCATTATGTCAAGTTTTAACATAAAATTTGTTCAAAAACAAATACTTAGGCATAATAAAAATTATAACGCGGGTGGATTTTTGCGATAGAATGCATGAACGAGAAACACAGGGAGTTTTTTGCGTCATGAAAACCTATCGCGTGATCGGATTGATGAGTGGCACATCGCTGGACGGCATCGATGTGGCGTTGTTGCGCACAGATGGCGAGAACATCATCGAGCGCGAGGCTTTCATCAACATTCCCTACAGCGATGAAATGCGTGAAAAAATCCGCCGCTGTTTCAACTTCCCGTCCAAGCATGTCGATCAGGCGCTGGCGGTTGAAAAAGAAGTGACTGAATTACACGCCGATGCGGTGCGCATGATCATGGCGCAAGAAAACCTGAAGCCAGAGGATATCAGCCTGATCGGCTTTCACGGTCAAACCATCAGTCACGCGCCAGAGCGCGGATTTACCTGCCAATTGGGCGATGGTGAATTGCTGGCACGCATGACGGGTGTTCAGGTTGTGAACGACTTCCGCGAGGCCGATGTTAGGGCAGGGGGCCATGGCGCGCCACTGGTGCCGATCTATCACCGCGCACTTGCTGAAAGGCTTGTAAAACCGGTCGCTTTCTTGAATGTCGGCGGTGTTGCCAATGTGACCTATGTGGGCAAGGACGGCAGTCTTTTGGCCTTTGATACGGGTGCTG
>JBEIPH010000191.1:0-3603 GCA_040377115.1 Micavibrio sp.
CTGCGTAAAGGCAAATACGACACAACGTCCACACTTCAGAATTTTCAATATGTTGCCGCAAAATCTGAAGATAAAGATAAAAGAGCACGTTTGACAATGGAAATTCACCGCAAGGGAAAATACAGCTCGATGGGGCGGGTTGTTGTGTACGGGGCTGTTGGTGGCGAAGAGAAGCAGGTGGGTGTCTTGAACAACGTCACGATTTACCCCGAACTTGATATCAGAGATGTGACCGTGCGCCTTGATGAGCCGGTTGCTGGTGGAAATTTTAGGGTGGTGTACGAAGGCACAGACGCTGATAAGGGTATTAAGTTCGACGAAAAGACCTTTCCCTTTCCTGGCTAATCCATAAATCTATTGTGCGATATAAAGCCTCGTGCCTTTCAGGTGCGGGGCTTTTGTTTTTATGAAATTCGTTATTAAGGTTATTTTAATTTTTGATTGACCGATGTGTTTGATTTTCCTAGCATGATTGTGGGGTAACTAAACATGGTATTGATTCAGGGGGCTTTCCTTTTTGACACGAGGCGATCACCGTAGCACGGTGGCTTTAAAGCCATATGCGACGCACGGTGCTTTTGCGCCGTTGCTTCGGGCATGCCTGTGCATGACCGTTGCTGCCTTTGTTTTGTCAGCCTGTTCTTTTGCAGATGGATCTGATCAAACGCGCGGGCAGGCGGGTGCGCCCGGTGTTGCGACACCTGCAGCGCCTGCGGCGCCAACTGCCATGGATACTTTCCGCGCACTCGCGCCGCCCGAGGGCATGAAATTTACACCACTGTTCGCCGTTCAGATACGTGATGAAGATGCGCGCTTCTTGCGGCTTGAACAATCTGTGCAATCGCTGCGCAATGATTTTGATACTGTCACGCCGTCGCTTGTGCGTCTGGTGGCAGTTGAAAAAGATATCAAAGATTTAGTCGATCAATTACGTACGCTGAATGATGGCGGCGTGGTGGCTGAACCATCGCCGGTTGAGCCTGTTACATCGACAACGATTTTACCAACATCCCCCAACAACGGAATACCAGGTGAAGACATCGCGGGAGGTACAGAACCTGCGCCGGCCAGAATGGCCGCTGCAGCGTCGAACGCGCCGTCTTCGCTGGTTACCCCCGAGGCTGCATCCACAGGACAATTGCCCCCTGAGGGTGCAGCCTCACCATCTTCTCGCGTGCCTCTGGCCACGACAGCGCAACAGCAGCCACCCGCAGCTCCGCTGCAAGCTCCACCCGCAGCTCCGCTGCAACCTCCAATCGACCTGACAAAACCGCCCGCGCCTGCGCCTGTGGCGCCGCTGACACCTGTGCTGGTGCCCACACCACCAAAGCCACCCGCAGCACCACCAGTTGTTGCGCCAAAAGCAGAACCAAAGCCGCTACCTGCAGCAAAGCCAGTTGAAGAAGCCAAGCCTTCACCTGTTCAGGCGGCGCCTGCTGAACCTGCCGCTGATCCTGTCAGCGAAGAAACCAAAGCGTCCGCAGCGCAGCCAGCTTCGGTTGCTGAACTTCCACCGGTTGTGGTGGGCACGCCCGTGGGTGACGTAAAAGAAATTCGTATCGGTGATCACATCGACAAAACACGCATCGTGCTGGAAGCCACCGCACAGGGGCCATATAAAGCGCAAATAATTAACGATGGTCGCCAGCTGGTGATTGATCTGCCGCAATACAACTGGCAGGCAAGCCGCGTATGGGATGCTGTATCTGCCAATTTGATTGCCGGATATAAATACGCCGATAACCGGATTATCTTTGATCTGCTTTCACCGGCTGAAATCAAAGCAGAAAGCTTTATGACGGGCAGCAGCGGGTCGGGCCAGCGTCTGGTCATCGATCTGTTCTCTTCTGCCATTCATACCCCCTGATAATTAAACGCTTTATTTCAGGTCTTTTGGGGCCTTCGTCATGCCTTGCCATTGGCGCTTGGTTATGTTAAAAATAAAAACATCTTGAATAATACTCAAAACGAGCATAAATAGGAATCAGCAACCAACGAAAACTGATTCCCACGCCAACCCGCCCAAGCAACCTGAAAGGAAGCACACGATGTCCTCCGGTAACGACAAAGACAAAAACCGCAAGCTGCATGCCCGCATCATCGACAAGAAAGCGGAGTACGAAGGCTTTTTGACCGTCAATCGTGTCTTCATCGAAAAAGAGCGCCACGAGGGCGGTATCGAGAAAATTTCATGGCTGGTGATGGAGCGCGGCCATGCCGTTGCTGTACTGGCCTATGACCCGAAAAGTGACGAAGTCGTGCTGGTCAACGAAATGCGCCCCGGCATTTTGTGCGCGGGTGAATATCCTTACACCAGCAACCTGATTGCCGGTGGTATCGGCAAGAATGAAACAGCTGTTGAGGCCGCTGTACGCGAAACCAAGGAAGAAGCAGGGCTTGATCTCAAAAACCCAGTGGTGGTGCACCCCGGTGCTTATGTCAGCTCTGGCGGTACATCCGAGCGCATTGCGATTGTTGCCGGTACGGTTGACATGACCAAGGCCGGTGGCATTCATGGCTGTGCGGATGAACGCGAGAACATCAAATCAGTCATCATGAAAGCCGATGATTTCATCCGCGAGGTACGTGACGGTACGCAAAACGACCTCAAGACGATGGTCGCTGGTTACTGGCTGCTTGAAAACCGTCCGCGTCTGCAGATGGAATACGCAAAAAAGGCATCGGCGGCGGCCAAAAGACCGCGTGATGCCTTCCGTCCGAAATAATCGCGATTAAATATCGAACTTGACGCCTTGTGCCAAGGGCAAGGCAGTACCGTAGTTAACCGTATTGGTGGCGCGGCGCATGTAGGCTTTCCAGCTATCCGAGCCTGACTCGCGCCCGCCGCCGGTTTCTTTTTCGCCACCAAAGGCGCCGCCAATTTCGGCCCCCGAAGTGCCAAGGTTAACGTTGGCAATGCCACAGTCGCTGCCCGCAGAACTTAGGAACAACTCAGCCTCGCGCAGGTCAGTCGTAAAGATGCAAGACGACAGCCCCTGTGGCACTTCGTTTTGCATCGCGATAGCTTCGTCAATATCCTTATAGGTCATCACATACATGATGGGGGCGAAGGTCTCGTGATGAACCGCACTGGTCTGGCCGGGCATTTCAACAATGGCTGGCGTGACGTAATAGGCCTTGGGATACTCCTTGGCCAAGACACGCTCGCCACCAAAAACCTTGCCGCCTTGTGCTTTTGCTTTTTTCAGCGCGGCTTGCATATTGTCAAAGGCCTGCTTGTCAATCAGTGGCCCCAGCAGCGTATTGCCATCAAGCGGGTTGCCGATTTTTGCATGCAGGGATGCATAGGCCTTTTTGATACGTTTGGTGAAGGTGGTGGTCACTGAACGATGGGCGATCAGGCGGCGTTGGCTGGTGCAACGCTGGCCAGCTGTGCCGACAGCACCAAAAACGGTTGCCATGAGGGCGAGGTCTTGCACGGCCGAAGGGGTGACGATCATCGCATTGTTGCCGCCAAGTTCAAGGATCGACCGCCCAAAGCGGGCCGCTACTTTAGGGCCGACGACAGACCCCATCCGCGTGGAACCCGTCGCCGAAACGATAGGCACATCGCTCGAAGCGACCAATGCTTCGCCAAGGGCC
>JBEIPH010000116.1:0-4736 GCA_040377115.1 Micavibrio sp.
CGGGTCATCGGGTATTGCTGTTGGTATGGCCACCAATATCCCGCCCCATAACGTGGCCGAGCTTTGCGATGCGCTGACTCATTTGATTGATGAGCCAAAGTGCGAAGTAAAAGACCTGCTTAAGTTCGTCAAGGGACCAGACTTCCCCACCGGCGGTCTGATCGCCGAGGACAAAGCAGTGATCCAGCAGGCCTATGAAACCGGCCGCGGTTCTTTCCGTCTGCGTGCGGCGTGGAAGGTTGAAAAGCTGAAGGGCGATAACTGGCAAATCGTTGTCACCGAAATTCCTTATCAGATACAAAAATCCCGCCTGATCGAGAAAATCGCCGAAGGTATTACAGGCAAAAAACTGCCTTTCCTTGATGATGTCACGGATGAATCCGCTGAAGATGTTCGCGTGGTTCTGGTGCCCAAGAACAAGGGCATGGACCCCGAGCTGCTGATGGCCCAGATGTTCCGCAACACGGATCTTGAAAGCCGTTTCTCGCTGAACATGAACGTGCTTGAAGGTGGCTTGACGCCGCGCGTTATGAACCTCAAGGAAGTTTTGCAGTGCTTTGTTGATCACCGCCAGGAAGTGCTGGTGCGTCGCTCCAAACACCGTCTGGCGCAGATTGAACACAGGCTTGAAGTTTTGGCCGGTCTGCTGATCGCCTATCTGAATATCGACGAAGTCATCAAGATCATCCGCACACAGGATGACCCCAAAGCGGTGATGATGAAGAAATTCAAGCTGAGCGAAGTTCAGGCCGAAGCCATCCTGAACATGCGCCTGCGCAGCCTGCGCAAGCTTGAGGAAATCGAAATCAAGCGCGAGCATAAAGAACTTCTGGAAGAAAAAGACGACCTCGAGAAACTGCTTTCCAGCAGAGCCCGCCAGATGACAGCGATCAAAAAGCAAGTGGCGCGCATTGGCGAGATGTTTGATGCCAAATCACCCCTTGGCAAACGCCGCACCGTGCTGGGCAAGGCACCCGCTGATGCCGATGTGCCCGTTGAAGCGTTTATCGAGCGCGAGCCGATTACCGTCGTCTGCTCTGATAAGGGCTGGATCCGCAGCCTCAAAGGCCATCTGGAAGAAGACAAGCTTGAAACACTGTCTTACAAAGAAGGCGACAGCCGTAAATTTGTTATTCACTGCGAAACCACAGACAAAATCGTTGTGTTTGCCACCAATGGCAAGTTTTACACGCTGGGTGCCGACAAACTGCCGGTAACCAACGTGCGTGGCTATGGCGAACCCATCCGTCTGATGATCGACCTGCAAAACGAAGCCGATGTTGTCACGCTGATGAAGCATGATCCAGAGCGCAAGTTGCTGGTGGCGGCAGATGATGGCCGTGGCTTTGTTGTGCCAGAGAAAGAAATTCTGTCACAAACCAAAAACGGCAAGCAGTGCCTGTTGGTCAAAGACGGCGTTGAAGCCAAAGTATGCGCAGGTATTGCGCCAGGTCATGACCACGTCGCCAGTATCGGTGATAACCGAAAGCTGCTGATCTGCCCGCTTGATCAGGTGCCTGAAATGACGCGTGGTGTTGGTGTTATCCTGCAGCGTTTCAAAGATGGCGGTCTGGCTGATGTTAAAACCTTCAAGCGCAAAGAGGGCCTAAGCTGGTACAGCGGTGGTCGCGAGCGTGTTGAAACCAACATCAAGGCCTGGGTGGGCGAGCGCGCACAGGCGGGCATGTTGCCACCAAACGGCTTCCCGCGCACAGCCAAATTTGGCGCTTAATACCCATTGAAAACAAGCATTTAGCTGTTAATAGTGGCAGAATCATCCTGCCCTTGGTATAAACGCGCCTTCACTTTTTATCATCAGACAGGCGTTTAAACGTGGATTTTTCAGCCACAGGATTGTGCGACAAACTGATCTTCCGTCTTGCTTTCGAAGCAGGCTGGAGCCGTTATCGCGCCCTGCATGGTGGCGATGAAGAACGCGCGGCACCTGTTTATATGGCGGGGCCTGTGGCCATGTGCCGTCTGATCCACGCCCATGGTGGTGATGCGCAGGATATTCCTGCCGCAGCAGCGCTTGCCGGACCCGCCTTGTTTTGCAAAGCGCCAGCCAGCTGGATGCAGCGCAGCTTTGGCGATTTTTACCGCGAAGTAAACCGGCTGCATGTTGATGATGCCAGTGAACTTGCCATCTTGTTCCCGCAATTGTCGCTGCACGTGCGTCTGTTTTTGCAGGCCAGTGCGGTTATGCTGCTTGAACATGCGCAGCTTGCAACGACGTCTGCTGAACGTCTTAAAACCTATCAGGAAGCAGTTGCGCTTTATGCTGCGGTGCGCGGCCCTGTTGATGATTTTGGTATGGACAGCGCCTTTGAAGCCAAAGCCGACCTGATCACGGCAGAAACCGATGGCCTGCCAACCCTGAAGGGGTTTTTACAGCGCACAAGCAACCGCGTTAATTTCTGATCACTAGGCGGCGCTTGGTTGCGCCAGCGCGCTTTTTCTCTCGGTATAATTAAGATCCAGCCCAAATGTTTCGCGCAGGCTGTAAAGGGCCAGCAGCGAAGCTGCAAAGGTGGCAATACCAATTACCTGCAGGCTGTCAACCACGCCCAGCGTGTCTTTCAGCATCGCAAAGGCGGAAGATAACAAGATCGCACCGCCGCGCACCAGATTTGGAACAGATGTGGTTACCGTCGCGCGCAGGTTGGTGCCAAAACTTTCCGAGGTGGTGGTCAAAAAGACAGCCCAATATCCGCTGAAAAAACCGGTTATCCCACACAGCCAGTAATACATCTGAGCATCAAGGGGCGGTACCGGCAGGTTAAGCATGGCCAGCATGCCCGCAAAGGCGCCGAGAATAAAAATAGCCAGCGCCTTGCGGCGTGAGCGCAAAAACTGGCTGAGCATACCACTGCCAAGGTCACCCACAACAATGCCGCCATAAAACCACAAGATTGCCGTGGCGGTCTTGAGGGGTGTATCAATGCCAAGCGCGCCGCCAATTTCGGGGGAGAAGGTGATGATCAGCCCCACCATGAACCATATCGGCATACCCAACAGCGTGCAGTTGATAAACCGCTTCAGGCAATCTGGCTTGCCCAGCAATAGTCGCAGATCACCACGGCTGACGTCTTTGTCGTGCGAGATGTTTTCAAACAAACCGGATTCAGCGGCGGCAATCCGCAACGCTAGCAGGGTTAGGCCCATCGCGCCCCCAACGATATAGGCCGTTTGCCAATTGAGCATATCGCCGATCAAGGCTGCGACAAATCCACCGGCCACGCCAAGCGTTGCAACGATGGTGGTGCCGATGCCGCGTTTGTCTTTGGGCAGCAATTCGGCCACCAGCGTGATGCCGGCCCCGATTTCACCGGCAAGGCCGATGCCTGCCAGCAATCGGCAGATGGCGTATTGTTCGATATTGGTTACAAAAGCATTGGCCAGGTTGGCAAGCGAGTAGAGCAAGATAGAGCCAAACAAAATAGAAAGACGCCCGCGCTTATCACCAAGGATACCCCAAAGCACGCCGCCAATCAGCATGCCGCCAAGCTGAAGGTTAAGAAGCAGCACGCCTTTTTCAGTAAGGTCAGCACCGCTATAGCCAAGGGATTCAAGGCTGGCCACCCGCACAACTGAGAAGACGATCAGGTCATAGACGTCAACGAAATATCCAAGGGCGGCAACAACGACCGTAAAAAATACGCGACGGTTAAGCGAGAGGATCGACATAAAAACCCCATGCAAATAAATATGTATGATGGGCAAAGAGTATTAAACCGCCTGCTTGAAAGCAACAGCGGAGATCACGGGAAATAGATGACGCCGTCTTCTTTTTTGCGTGGCGGGGTCGGGGCAGGGCGGCTGCCAGCCTTGGGGGCTGGCTTTTTTTGCGCTGCGACAAGAGATTGCTTGAGCAAGATGATGCTGATGCGGCGGTTTTTGGCGGCTGTCGGGTCTTTGACATCCAGCGGTTCGCGGTCTGCCTTGCCCTGCACGTTTTCAATACGCTCGGGTGGCAGGCGTCCGGCCAGATCACCTGCCAGCAACACGCGGCGGCTGGCATTGGCGCGGTCAGCCGATAGTTCCCAGTTGGTATAGGTCACATTGTTGCCATAGGGCACAGAGTCAGTATGGCCGCGCACGGAAACCTGATTAGGCAGCTCACGCACACTGTTACCAATGATTTGCAACAGGCGCACGGCGGGTGGTAGCGGCTTGGGGCTGCCGCTTTCAAACATCGGGCGGCCTTCCTGATCGACGATCTGGATGCGCAGGCCCTCGGGCGTCATGTCGATCAATAGGTTTTGAGCGAGGTCTTTCAGCTCGGGCGTTGATTGTAATGTTTCGCGAATTTTTTCCTCGGTGGCCTGAAAGGCTTGGTCATCTTGCTGGTCAAGCGCGCGTGCTTCTTGTGCGGTTTCAGATCCAGCGCTTGGCACGGGTTCTGGGGTTTCAGATGATACGGGCGTTAGCTCGCTGGTCATGGCACCTTCGGGTGACATCGTGGTGCCGCCCATAACACCGCCGGCACCGCTGGTGTTTTCAGCAACGCGCGGGTCAGCTGGTGCGAAGTAGGAGGAGATCATGGTTTTTTGTTCGTCTGTGGTGACGTTGAGCAGCCACAACAACAAAAAGAAAGCCATCATCGCGGTTACGAAGTCGGCATAGGCCACTTTCCAGGCACCGCCATGGTGTCCGCCTTCGGATTTTTTGATCCGTTTGATGATGATAATCGGCCGTTTGTCGTCGTCGAGTTTGGCCAAGGCGCTTTATTCCTA
>JBEIPH010000037.1:0-7027 GCA_040377115.1 Micavibrio sp.
CAGGTTAGCAACATCTGGCTGATGCCTGTGGCTCTGATATATTGAGCCCACGCTTAACCTTCATGCCCCCGCGAGTCTTTATCAGCCATGTCACTCAAGAACAAAAACGTCATCATCACCGGATCTACCAGCGGTATCGGCCTTGGCCTTGCCCACAGCTTTGCCGCACAAGGGGCGAATATTCTGATCAACGGTTTTGCTGATGCCGACGCCATTCAAAAAATCAAAAGTGACCTGACCAAGGCGGGTGCTGGCAAAGTCGCCTATCATGGCGCTGACCTGCGCAAAGCCGCCGAGATCCGCGACATGGTTGCAGCAGCCCAAAAAGAAATCGGTGCCGTTGATATTCTGGTCAACAACGCAGGCATCCAGTTTGTCGAGGCGATTGACGTTTACCCCGAAGATAAATGGGATGACATCATTGCCATCAACCTGACAGCTGCCTTTCATGCAACCAAGGCTGTGTTGCCATCCATGCAACAGCGTGGCTGGGGTCGGGTGATCAACGTGGCGTCTGTGCATGGCCTTGTCGCGTCCGTCAATAAATCTGCCTATGTCGCCTCCAAGCACGGGATTGTTGGCCTGACCAAAGTTACCGCGCTTGAAAACGCTGGGCGTGGTATTACCTGCAACGCCATCTGCCCGGGCTATGTCATGACGCCACTGGTACAAAAGCAAGTTGATGCCCACGCCGCCAAAAAGGGCATGGATAACGAAGCAGCCATTGCGGATTTTCTGGCGGAAAAGCACCCCACGCGTCAGTTTACAACTGTTGAACAACTGGGTGCCTTGGCCGTATTCCTGTCGTCTGATGCTGCTGCCAATATGACCGGCGTGTCACTGCCCATGGATGGCGGCTGGGTTACGCAGTAATAAAAAAAATTTTACAGCAAACTATCCAGCGCGTCGGTCACAGGATCGTCGTAATCAACCCGCATGAAATAAAGACCATCGGGCGGGGCGGTTGGGCCGCCGGCGCGGCGGTCGCGTGCTTGAAGTGCTGCTTTCACATCATCTGGTTGCCATTTGCCTTCGCCCACCAGTTTCAGGGTGCCGGTGATATTGCGGATCTGGTGGTGCAGGAAGGATCTGCCTTCTGCCCAAAGCTCCAGCGCCTGACCACTGCCAAGGGTGGCGGTATTTTCTACGACCTCCAACCGTGTCAGGCTGCGCACGGGTGATTTGGCCTGACATTCACTGTCACGAAAGGTTGTGAAGTCATGCTGGCCAACCAGATGTTTGGCAGCCGCATTCATGGCCGCGACATCCAGTTTATGGCCGACATGCCACAGGCGGCCACGTTCCAGTACGGGCGGGGCCCAACGTCCGCACAACAGACGGTAACAATAAACGCGGTGGATGGCTGACATGCGCGCACTGAAATCAGGGGCCACACGGCGTGCGCGCACAATTGAAATCGCATGCGGGCGCAGATGGAAATTGGTGGCGTCGCGCATGGCTTTTTCATCCAGCGCTTCATTTTCAATGTCGACATGGGCAACTTGGCCCAGCGCATGGACGCCTGCATCGGTGCGGCCTGCTGCGGTGATCGCAACGCTTTCTTGTGCGGCAAAGGAGGCAATTGCGCGTTCGATGCATTCCTGAACGCCAAGGCCGTTGTCTTGTTTTTGCCAACCGCAAAAGGCGCTGCCGTCATATTCGATGGTCAGTTTCCAGCGCTGTGTCATCGTTTGGCATCCCCCGCCAAAAGCGACATGTGATGCAGATCATAATAGGCACCATCCTGAAAGCCCGCAGCACGGCGCGTGCCTTCAAGCTCAAAACCGATTTTTTTATAAAGCTTGATGGCGGCAGCATTGCCGGTGCGCACCTCAAGCTCGATGCGGGTGATGCCTTTTTTGATGGCGGCCTCGACGGTGGTGCGCATCAGGCGCTCGCCAATGCCTTGACCGCGAAAATCGGCAATCACCCCCATGCCAAGGGTGCCGACATGGCTGCGCCCGATTTCTGCCCTGCCGGGTGCAATGTCGCACCAGCCGACCACTTTTTCTGCAGCGCAGGCAACATATTGCGGCCTACCTGCCGCAATATTGCCGCGCACGAATTCGATGGTGCTTTCAATTGGCGGGGCTTGTGTGCGGGCCAGAAAAAGACGCTCGCGCGCCACACTGTCAATTGCCGCATAAAAGCTTTGAATATCAGCCTCGGTAATTGGCCTTATAACGACATCGGGGTTCATGCCAGCACCATGCCTGTGGCAAGTGCGCCGCCGTTGATAGCGTCGCGCACCGTCATCGCCTTGCGGTTTTCGGGTTGTATTTGTTCCAGGCGCAACAGGCTGCCATTGCCGCAGGCAACCAGACCATCGGCATCAATTAATGTCCCCGCCGCAGCGCTGCCGCGACCTTGATGCACAGTCGCACTGTGTATCTTAAGGCGCGTACCATCGGGCAGCAGGCACCAAACGCCGGGCCATGGTGTCAGTGCGCGCAGCTGACGCGCAATCAATTCTGCTGGCTGCTGCCAATCAATGCGCCCATCTTCGCGGCTGAGCATATGGGCATAGGTGGTGCCTTCTTCGGGTTGTGTTTGTGGCGCAAGGCTTTCAAGACTTTCCATGGTCTGCACAATCAATCGTGCGCCAATATCAGCCAAAGCGTCATGCAACAACGGGGCGGTTGCGGCTTCAGTAATCGGCGTTTCGCCTTTCAGCAGGACGGGGCCTGTATCAAGGCCCGCTTCCATCTGCATAATGCAAACGCCTGTTTGTGTGTCGCCCGCCAGAATGGCGCGCTGGATGGGGGCCGCACCGCGCCAGCGCGGCAGTAGGGATGCGTGGATATTGATGCAGCCAAAGCGGGGTGCATCAAGAACCTCTTGGGGTAAAATCAATCCATAGGCGGCAACCACCGCCACATCGGCCTTGTGCGCGGCAAAGACTGCGCGCGCATCAGCGTCTTTCTTCAGGCTTTTGGGCGTAAAGACCGGCAGGCCGTGCAGATCTGCATAGCTATGCACAGCCGAGCGTTGTTCTTTTTGGCCACGTCCAGCGGGGCGGGGTGGTTGGCTATAGACAGCAATAATGTCGTGCCCTGCGGCATGCAAGGCGGCTAGCGCGCTGGCCGCAAATGGCGGTGTGCCCATAAAGACGATGCGGCGTTTTTTGAAGGTCATTTGTGTGTGTGAAAAATTAGAGAACGTGGCTGTCCTTCAGGCGTTCAGCATGTTCGCGCGTATATTTTTTAAGCTTGCGCATCAGCATGTCACGCTTGAGGGAGGAAAGATGATCGGTAAACAAGACACCGTTGATATGGTCGATTTCGTGCTGCAGGCAGGTGGCCAGCAGGCCATCGGCTTCGATTTCCTGTTGCTTGCCCTGTTCATCCATATAACTGACGCGTACCTGTTTTGGGCGGGTAACATCGGCATATTGTCCGGGGATAGACAGGCAGCCTTCGGTATAAATGTTTTCTTCTTCCGATGACCAGATAACTTCGGGGTTGATAAAGACGCGTACTTCGCCGCGGGTAATCGGGGCGCTGTCGTCTTCGGGGTTTTCATCTTGCTGGTCAACATCCATGACCACCACGCGTTTCAGCACGCCAATTTGGGGTGCTGCCAGGCCGATGCCGCGCGCGGCATACATGGTATCGACCATGTTTTCGATCAGGGCGCGGATATCGTCATTAACGCTTTCCACCTTGTCGGCTGGCGTTTTGAGCACCTGATGGGGGGCAACAAAAATGGGCATTACAGGCATGGCGGCGGCTTTCTTTCGAAAATAAAATGTAAAGGTACCTTAAAATTCTGCGGTCATAGCGTCAAGAACGCAACAGGCGCGGTTCGGTGTCTTCTTCATCGCTCCTGTTGTCATCCGTCAGCTCGCGGGGGAGGGATTTGCCCGTTTTAACCCCAAGCGCCTTGAGCCTTTCGGCCTTGCGCACAAGGTTGTCGCTACCGCTTGATAGTTTCTTCAGTGCTTCTTCGTGGGCTTTTTGTGTCTGGCCAAGACGTTCGCCAATTTTGCCCATGTCTTCGACAAAGCCGACAAATTTATCGTAGAGCGCGCCGCCCTGACGGGCAATTTCTTCGCTGTTGCGGTTCTGGCGTTCCAGCCGCCAGACAGAACTGATGGTGCGCAGCGTGGCAAACAGCGTAGAGGGACCAACCAGAACAATACGGCGCTCCCACGCATAGGCGTGCAAGTCAACGTCTTGCTGATGGGCCAGTGCATAGGCACCTTCGATGGGCATGAACATCAAAACAAAATCCGGCGTGCCAAGTCCAGGTACGTCCTGATAGCGGCGCTCGGCAAGGCCTTTGATATGTGCGCGCACCGACGTCAGGAAATCGCCAGCGGCTTTGTCTTGTTCAGGCTTTTCGGTCGCTGCGGCAAAACGCTCATAGGCGGTGAGCGATACTTTGGCATCGATAATAATGTGCTTGTTTTCAGGCAGGTTAACAATCACATCAGGCTTTAAACGCTGGCCGCCTTCAACATGGGTCATGCCAAGGCCGCTGCCCTGCAGGGTGTAATCTTCGTCGCGGCGCAGGCCAGATTCCTCAAGGATCTTCTCGAGCATAATTTCGCCCCAGTTGCCTTGTGTTTTGACATCGCCGCGTAGGGCTTTGGTCAGGCTTTCGGTTTCCACCCGCATACGCTCATGCAGGCTGACGATATTTTTTATTTCGTTTTTAAGAGAGAATTGCTCTTTGGCGCTTTCTTCCATCTTGCTTTGAAACCTTTGCAGGCCTTCACGCAAGGGGCTGAGCAGCTGGGTCAGGCTTTCCTGATTGCTCTCTTTCAGGTTTTTGGTTTTTTCATCAAACAGCTTGTTGGCAAGGTTTTCAAACTGCAAAGAAAAACGCTGTTCAAGCGCCTGTGTGCTTTGCTGTTGCTGTTCAATTTGTGCTTCGAGGGCTGCTTTTTCCGCGCGCAAAGTGGCGGCGTCGGTATCAAGGGCGCTGGTGCGGCGTGCATAATAAAGGGCTGCCGCCAAAGCGCCGATCAGCAAGCCAAGCAAAAGAGGAGGTAAAAAGGCGGCGGCTGTCATGGGGTGGCGGCCTTTCCCTTGCTGGCAGGCTGTTTTTAAAGCGTAAAAAGGGGCTGGAGTCGATGACGGGAGTATAGACAAACACACCCCTAAAGACGAGCCCCTGTGGATAAAATAAATTGAACATTTACGGAAAAAAACGTGCAGATTTCTGTGGTCGGATAACCAATCTGATACTAATCTTCTGTATTCGAGGCGCTGAACTTGGAGAATCTTTCAATTCAAAGCCCCGTGGGGATAACAATATTACCAAACAGGCAGTTTCACTGCTTTATATGATCGGGGGATCACATGGCTGACGTCACAACATCGACAAAACATCTCGTCATCGACCTCAAGACAGGCTTTGCCTTTGGCTTGAAGATGAGCGCGGATGGCAAGTGCGAAGGCGCACAGCCCCTGAATGTGGATGTCCAGACGTTGACCGGCACCTCGGTTAAGACCTTTGGTCCTCTGGTGGGTGTCAACCCAGCCAGCATCAATCCTGCCAACGCCAACCCTCTGCCCTACGGCAAGACAACCTTTGCGGTTGAACTGCTGGCAGATGGCAGCCGTGGCAAACTGTTCACCATCGTCTGGCCCGTAAAGGCCGAGGCCGATAAAGGCGTTTTGCCGCAAGTTGCCGTCAAGCAACTGCCCGAAAACCTGATCGACGCTGGTTTTGCTGCGCGCCCGCGCCCAGCTGACGCTGTTAATGCTGATGACGAAGAAAAACTGCGCAACGCGCTGAAAAACATCGACGACATGATTGGCCTTGATTCCGCCAAACGCGAGATTCGCCAAAACATCGCCGTGGTGCGTTTCAACCAGATGAAAGAAGAAATGGGTTTGGCTGCCAAACCAATTTCGCGTCACATGGTTTTCACCGGCAACCCGGGTACAGGTAAAACAACCTTTGCCCGCGAAGTGGCAAAAGTTTACCACGCGCTTGGTTTTATCGGCCGCCCTGTTGTGCATGAAGTCAAACGCGAAGATCTGGTGGCAGGTTACGTTGGCCAGACCGCGCTCAAGACCCGTGCGGAAATTGAAAAAGCTGTCGGCATCGAACGCGACAAAGAAGGCAACATCAAGCCAAGCAACGGCCCCAAGGGCGGTATCTTGTTTATTGATGAAGCATACTCTCTGTCACGCCTGTCAAACACAGGCAGCAATGATTTTGGTCAGGAAGCAATCGATACGCTGGTCGCCGCCATGGAAAACATGCGCGAAGACCTGATCGTGATCGTTGCTGGTTACACTGGCCCAATGCAGAACTTTATTGATGCCAACCCAGGCCTTAAGTCACGCTTCATGACCTACATAGACTTCCAGGATTACGGTATGAAAGACCTTGGCAAGATCATGGACTTTATGCTGAAAGACCGTGGCTATGTCATGTCGGATGACGCGCGCGCACTGGCCATGGAAAAACTGCAAGAAGAACGCGACCGCACCAAGAAAGATTTTGGTAACGGCCGTACGGTTCGTAACCTTGTTGAAATGGCCGAAAAAGAAATGGCAATGCGTCTTGATGGCGAGAACATTTTCTCCCGCAACACGAAAATCAGCCAAGAAGATCTTAAAGCGGCGCTGACCACCATTTCTGTCGAAGACATTGCCAAAGTAAATCTGGCAGGTCTGAGCGGCAGCAAGAAGGCGGGCATGAGCTTTGGTGAAGTTGCCGGTCGCAAGACCACCAACGACAACATCGAGAAAGTTCAGCCAAATGTGATCGAGGCTATTCCTCAAACAGCCAAAGGTGCCAAGAAAGCAGCGCCGGCGCCAAAACGCTAAGAACTTTGCACACAGATACACTGTTTCCGGCGGGCCCTTGACATCGGGGGTCCGCCGGAAGCATGTTGGGCCCATGCAAAAAAACTTTTCCCCCGCTGAATTGATCGACATGGCCCGCAGGCTTGAGGCCACAGCCCGCGCCGCTGGCGATATCGAGCGTCATTATTACAACGTAGGCGCCGAAGTAATCGACAAAGCCGATGGATCGCCCGTTACCAAGGCAGATCAAGAAGCCGAAG
>JBEIPH010000225.1:0-3090 GCA_040377115.1 Micavibrio sp.
CGCCAGACCTGCACCAAAATGGTGGCACTGGCCACGCAGGAAACCAGCATGGCCAGATAAAGCATATCCTTGAAGTCAAAGAACATGCCGGCAAGGCCAAGGAAATAGACGGTACCGCCAAAGCCAAAAACGCTTTCAAGTCCGTAAGACAGGGCGGCAATAAAGGAAAGAAGGAGATGATGATCTTGCATGGTGGCCTAGTTTAGCGTTTTTGTTTTGCCAAAGGCAAGAAACAGCAGGTAGTCTTTTAAGATGAATAACGCTTTGACAGCTCCGTTTGACAAAGTCCCTGCATTTTTCCACCCCGTGGTGACGGGCCGTGGGCTTGACGCGCTCAAGCTGTTGGCCGCGGCCTTGATGGTGGTCGATCACGTTAATTATATCGTGCTGGATAGTGCCTATTATTGGGGATATTTGCTGGGGCGCGGGGCATGGCCGCTTTTTGCCTTTGCGGCGGCGGTGGCCTTGTTGCGTGCGGATGACGCAGGGTTGGTTAAACAGGCAAAGCTGCTGTTTTTCTGCGCCCTGATATCCGAGCCGATATCCCAGATTGTACGCGATGATATACCGCCCAATATCCTCTTTACCCTGACGCTGTCGTGTCTGTTGGCCCTGTTGTTTCGCCGCCTGCCGGAACACACGCGGGTGGTTATATGCCTTTTGGCGCCACTGTTGATGGCTTGGCCGTCGATGTGGGAATTTGGCCTTTGTGGGGCCTTGTTGCCTGTAGCTATTATGCAGGCGCTTGCGGGGCGGGGGCGTTATTGGTGGGCAATGGCGGTCTGGCTTTCGCTGTTCATGAGCTTTGGCGGCTGGCTGACCCGCGATGTGCCAGCCATGCTGGTGGTGCAGACCTCACTGGCGTGTCTGTTGTTGCCCTTGGGCAGTATCTGGCTGCTGCGCGAGGTTTTAGGAAGTGGTGTAGATGGCCAGCGGTTTTTGCCACGCTACGCGTTGCACGTGTTTTATCCGCTGCACCTGTTGGCGCTGTGGCTGTTACGGGTTGTGATATAAGGCTGATTACTTGCCTGCGCGTTTGCGCAGGGTTTCCAGCAGGGCGTCAATATTGCCGCCGCCACCTTCGATGACCGAGGCGAAATCAGAGCGCTGTGTCACGCTCATGCTGATGCGCTCGACGATCACGTCAATAATCTTCATGCTGCCGCCTTGATCGCGCACACGCCATTCAACGGAAACGGGCGGGCCATCGGGCTGGATGATCTGGCTGGCCACAACGGTGTCGCGCTCTGATGCCTTGGTGGCTTTGCCGATTTTCAGCTCTTGTCCCGAATACTCGGAAAAGCGCTGGGCATAGGTTTTAACAATCATGCCCTCAAACAGCTTGAGGTATTCTGCGCGCTGGGTTTCGTTGGCGTTGCGCCAGTTTGTGCCCAAAGCAAATTTGGCAATGGTGTTGACGTCAAAATAGCTGTTCAGCAGGCTGCGCACACGCTTTTCACGCTCGGCCTGACCAAGTTCAGGTGCGGTCAGGGATGACAGGGCCTTTTTGCCAAGACCATCCACAAAAGCGGCGGCAGCTTCTTCGCTGGCGGCTTTGGCGGGCGCAATGCTGAAGAATGACAAGACGGCAGCCAGCGTCAGGATGGAGAACAAGGAAGCAATCGGGCGCGGGCAGGTGGCATTCATGTCAGTGGATCTTTTTCAGGTAAGCGTGTTGTTATTAATACTGTTCGTCGTAGTCGGGCAGGCTTGCGCTGGTTTGCGGATCCTGATCGTTGATAACGGCGTGACGGCGCTGCACATAGGCGCTGCGCACGGCGGCGTAGTAATCCAGGCTGTTCTTGCGCAGATCTTCAACCGCTTTAATGACACGTGCGCGATTATCAATCCCTTCGATAGCGCCGCGGGTAATGTATACCCAGTCGTTATGTGTGTTGTTTGCCCAAAGCTGCAGGGGGTCGCCCGCGAAATCAACAACTTTGCCGCCTGCATCACGCAGCGACGATGGGCCAAGGATCGGCAGAACAACGTACATGCCGTCGCCCAAGCCCCAAACAGCCAGTGTCTGGCCGAAATCTTCGTCTTCGTACATCAGGCCTTGACCGGCAGCAACGTCAACCAGACCAGCAACACCAGCGGTGGTGTTGATGATGAAACGCGCAGTTGCAACGCCTGCATCACCGATCTGACCTTGCAGCAGGTTGTTGGCAATGATGAGAGGCGAGCGCAGGTTGCGCATGAAGCTTTGCACGGAATCTTTAACGAAGCCGGGGAATACGGCGTCATAAATTTTTGCAGTGGGTTCAAACAGGAAACGATCAAAAGCCGTGTTGAATGCAAAGATGGCGCGGTTAACAGGCTCGATCGGGTCAGCAATGGCGCCTGCTTTATATCCGCTTTCAGGGCTTTGCGATTTTGCGCAAGCGCCAAGGCCAAAGGTCAGGCCAGCGCACAGAACAAGCACGAAAAAGGTTTTGCAAAAACGGATGTTGGCGGCGGTGGTCATTCCTGGTTCCTCTGTTGGCCCTTTGGGCCGCTACGGTCAAAGCTTCGATCTGCCTGATCTTACTTTAACTCACTCAAATAAAACAATTATTAATGTCAGCCACCGGCCAAAAGAAGTTCAACCGTCTTCCGTGTGCAACAGTGCCGCCGTGCCGATCAACAGGGTGATAAGAGCGGGGGTCCAGGCTGCCATGTAAACGGGGATCTTTTGGGAAATCCCGAAGGCGTGAAGCATTGATTCTAAAAAGAATATAAAGAAACCCGCCAAAACGCCAAGCCCGACCAGCAGGCCCACCCCCCCAAATCTGGCGGGGCGTAGCGAAAATGTCGCAGCCAGCAGGATCAGGGCGGCAAAAAACAGCGGTTTGGCTAACAAAGACTGAAAATGGATATGAAGGCGCGTGGCGGGAAAGCCTGTTTCCTCCATAATATTTACATATTCAGGAATCTCCCAGAATGAAACCGCTTCGGGGTCAGAGAAGGTTTCTTCGATCTTGTGGGCGGTCAGCTCGGTGGCGAGGTTTTTAACGGCAAAACGGCTGCTGCCGCCCGGTGCATTGCCAGCACTGCGGCTGTGCACCTGTGCATCGCGCAGCTCCCAGTATCCGTCGCGCAGGTAGGCAA
>JBEIPH010000127.1:0-4502 GCA_040377115.1 Micavibrio sp.
GGTGGGGGCGGATGGTCGTGCCTCGCCCACACGCCAATGGCTGGGCATTGATGTGCGTCAGCACACCTATGATCAAACCGCACTGGTGTTCGTGGCGCAGCATGAACAAGATCATGAAAATGTCGCCATCGAACATTTCCTGCCCGCAGGCCCCTTTGCAGCACTGCCAATGACAGATGATGACAAAGGCCGCCACCGATCATCGGTGGTGTGGTCCCTACATGGCGAAGAAGCGGCGCGGGTGCGTGGGCTGTCACCGGATGATTTTGGCGACGCACTGCAAAAAGTTTTTGGCCCGCATCTGGGGCGGGTTGAGGTTTTGGGCGATGTCTTTTCCTATCCGCTCTCTCTGCTTTCTGCAGAGTCTTATATTGGGCCACGCGTGGCCTTGCTTGCCGAGTCTGCCCATGTGATGCACCCGATTGCGGGGCAGGGCCTTAACCTGTCTATGCGCGATATCGCCGCACTGGCCGAATTGCTGGTTGATCAAACCGCTTTGGGCCTTGATATCGGTCAGGCTGGGCTGCTTTCGCGCTACGAAGAACTACGTAAAACAGATGTGGCCCTGATGCTCGCCTTTACAGACGGGCTTAACCGCCTGTTTTCAAACGATCTTGTGACGGCGACGACGGTGCGCAGCTTAGGCCTTGGAATCATTGAGAAAATTGACCCGCTCAAGCGATTTTTTGCCCGTCAGGCCATGGGCTTTGGTGGCCGCCCGCTGCGTCTGGTGCGTGACGGTCACCTATAAAAATGCATATTCAATTGATTTAAAAAGGTTTTTTCTTGACGCTCGGGGCCAAACTTGGCACGCTCAAGGAAGTCGACCACCCGACAGATTCGATTATAAGGACTGCCGCCATGACGAAATCCGAATTGATTTTGAAACTCGCAGAGATGAACCCGCATCTTTACCAAAGCCATGCGGAACAGATCGTCGATACGATTTTTGAAGAAATTACAAAGGCTTTGGCCACGGGCAGCCGGGTTGAACTGCGCGGCTTTGGCGCTTTTTCGGTGAAACATCGCAAATCACGCATGGGCCGCAACCCACGTACCGGCGAAACCGTTAAAGTTGACGACAAGAAAGTTCCTTTCTTCAAAATCGGCAAAAAAATGCACGAGCGTCTGAACGGGATTGAATCCGACGGCTCTGACGATATGAAGGACTAAAAGACCCGCGAAAGGTTTAAGTGACCATGCGCGTTCTTTCCTTACTCGTTTTCATTCTTGTCTCTCTTCCCTTTACCTTGCTGGCGGTATCATTTGCCTTGTCAAATGATCAGGCTGTTACGCTTGGCCTGTGGCCGCTGACGCCCGATTTTTTACCCAAGTGGGAAACTTCGCTGGCTGTGGCGGGCCTAACCCTGTTGGCGGTCGGCTTTTTTGCGGGCGCTGTTTATGCGGGGCTGTGGACACAGCGGCTGCGTTTTAAATTGTGGCAGACAGAAAGAAAACAGGCGCGTCTGGCAAAAGACCTGGCTGTGGCCGAAGAGGCGCTTGGCAAGCTTCGCGAACAAACGCGTTTTTCAACACCCGTGGCAACACCGGCACAAAGCCTTGATAATCTTCGCCGCGGTGAAATTTCTATTTTATAGGCGGCGGTACCGCTCTGTGCGTTTGGCCCATGGCCATCCGCACAACCGCACTGCGCCGCTGTATTAAACCTTACCCGCCCTTACCGTCTTCAGTAACAACAGGCGTTTCAGAGGTCGCTGTGGCAGCGGGTGCGGCGGCTTTATAGCTGTCAAGGAAGCCTTTGAACATATCAACTTCGCCAGCAATGCGCATGATGGTGTCGCGATCGGCCAGTGATGCGCTGCCGCCATCGCGGGTAACAACGCTAAAGGTTGGGCCAAGTGTGGTGGTGGCCATGCGCGCCCCAAAACGTGCGCGCAGATCTGTCAGTTTGGCGGTATCACCGGCCAGTTTGTATCCAACGGCGGCATTCATGATCAGTCGGGCTGTTTCATCATCAACAGTGCCTGTGCTGTCTGCCACAGGCAGAAGGCTTTCAATCGCCACCGCGGCCTGACCCCAGCGGCGTGCACGCCACAACACATCCGCCTTTAATTTTTGGGCATCGCTGCTGGCAAGGCCCGAAAGGGTGGCGATGGCGGCGTCGGTCATGTTGACCTGACTTTGTGAGCGCGCCTTGAGCAAGGTACGCTCTGTCAGTAAATCGCCATCTATTTCGGCTGGGCTAGCGGGGTTGCTGCGCTCAAGCGCTTCAAGGGCCAGTGTGGGGCGGCTATCAAGCAGGTAAACCGCCGCCAGTCGCGCGCCGATGTCTGCCTTTTGCGCAGGCGTTGTCACTTGCGACAGGGCGCGGTTGATAAGCCCTGCGGCACGGTCAAGCAGGTCCATGCTGATCAGATAGTCGGCAAAATTCAAAAGGGCAGGCGCACCTTCTTCACCCTCGGGCAGGAGGTCTTCAAACTCGTTATAAATTGAAACTGCTTCAAGGGGGGGCAGCTTTTTGCGATCGGCTTCATTGTTGCCAAACAGGCTGGCGACAGTGTCTGCCATTTCAATGCGCAGGGGGGTTGAATCGTCGCGCAGCGCATCTGACAGTGTGGCGGCTGTTTTAAGATCATTCAGGCCATCCAGATAACGCTGGTCCATGATTTTAAAGCGGCCCAGTGTTGTCATTGTCTGGACCTCAAGCCCGTCACCGCGCCATGCAAAACGCAGGCTGTCGATGCGGTCAATTGCTGTGTCGATCTCAATCTGCTTTTGCGTCAGTTGCAGCTGTGTGAGGGCCAGTTCGGCTTTGGTGTGGTAAAGACGGTCAATGCCTTTTGCTACTGGTGCCCACAGCGCGATGGCACCCGGAATATCACCATCCTGACGGGCCGCTTCACCGCGCAAATAGTCGATAGCCGCACGGTAATGCTCTTTGTTATCCGCTGGAATGGTTTTAAGCGTATCAAGCAACTGACGCGCCGTGTCTGTATTGCCAAGACGCAGGGCTGATTCCGCCATGTAGATTGTCATCGGTACCGCGATATTGGGCGGGTATTCCGACAGCAGGTCTGTTGTACGCGGGAAAGATTGGTTGGCACGGCGCCATTGCTCGGAAGAAGCGGCAGCGTAGCCAAGCCACAGCTGTACTTCAGGGTGTTGTTGAATAGCGGGATAGGTCAGATCCTTGATGGCATCGTCAAAATGCCCGGCCATGGCAGCGGCCGCACCACGCAGGGCGATCACGTTGGGGTTTTTGCCTGCCTCTGGGTCTTCGTCGGTCAGAATGCGCAAGACACCCAAGGTTTCCTGCCCAAAGTTGTTGGAGAAATAAAGCAGCGCCAGTTTCATCATATATTCGCTGCGTGTTTCGGGTGAACGTGCCTGGGCGAGTTGTTCTTCAAGCCCGCGGCGGTTTTCGTTCAGGCGGTGGATACCGCCCTGCAGCCAGCTGGGGAAATCAAACAGGCGGTTAACCTCGCTGGCGTTAAAGCTGGTGGTGTTATCCATCATGACCGGTGCTGATGTTGCATTCGGGGTTGCCAGCAATCCGAGCGGCGCGGTGACGGTCACGTAATCACCCAGACGGGTTAGGCGAATGTCAGGATTAACGGGGCGCACGACCATACCGGCATCGGCAGCAATCACATGCAGGTCAGGAAAGCGGCGTGCGATATCAATACGCTGGCTTGGGTTGGCAACGGGCACAATCAAAAGCGTATCGCCAACGGCGGGGTCTTCAACAGACAGGACAGAACCGGTTTCTTTGATGTCGGCCAGCAATCTTGTTTTGCCACTGCTTTCATCGACGTTGACCGACAGGTTGGCGGTGGCCAGTGTTTCGTGCAGGGCGTGGCCGACGGTTATTTCCCAGCTCATGCTTTTGCGGCTAACGCTGATGTCGCGTCCGCTTGGCAGGTTATAGCGATAAGCAACGCCACCTTCAAATTTAAGTGTTTTGGCTGTGCCAAGGTCAATGGCGTCAGGGCCGCTGACTTCGGGTGCGGCGGCACTGGCGGCGGCACCTTCGGCAACCACCCACAAGATACCAAAGCGTTCAAACACCGCCAGCTTGACGGGCTGCACGGTTGATACGGTGATGGTGGTGGGGATTTTGTTGGCGATTTCTTCTTGTGCCACAGTTTCAACCGGCGCTGCGATCATATCAGTCAGCAGGCTGGTGTTTTTATCGCTGGCCGCGGCAAGTTCTGGCGGCAGCTGTTTTTCTTCAGCCGGTGTTGCTGCCACAACGGGGGCGGGGGCTGCTTTTTCAGGTTCTTTGACGGCCTCAGGCTCGGGCTTTTTGACAGCTTCGGGGGCTTTGGCGATTTCAACAGGTTTTTCTGCGGGTTTTTTTTCTGTCGATTTTGCTTCTGTTTTTGGCTCTGTCTTCTCGGGTGTTTTGGCGGCTGTTTTTACAGCCTCAGGTTTTTTCACCACGGTTGAATCAGAAACCTGCGCGCCAGCGGGGAATACATCCAACACCACGCGGCGTAACAGGCGGTAATGTTTAAACGTCGCGTCAGCTGGAATGTTTA
>JBEIPH010000043.1:0-6901 GCA_040377115.1 Micavibrio sp.
CCCGTGGTTGATGGCCATATGATCAAAGGACATCTGGGTCGTGACGTCACGCTTGAAACGGGTCAGGATGCCGCCAAGCGTTGCGCTTTGAATATTTTGGCGCAGGCATCAGCCGCCCTTGATGGCAATCTTGAGCGTATCGAGCGTTGCGTCAAGCTAACCGGTTTTGTTGCCTGCACACCTGATTTCACCGATCACCCAAAAGTTATCAATGGCGCATCTGACCTGATGGTGGCGGTCTTGGGTGATAACGGCAAACATGCGCGCGCGGCTGTGGGTGTTTCTGCCCTGCCGCTTGGTGCGGCCGTTGAGGTCGAAGCGGTCTTTGCCCTTTATGACTGATATTTTTTGCGCCATCGACACGCCGGATATGATGCGGGCACGTGATCTGGCATGGATATGTGCCGATGCGGCGGTTCATGTGAAACTGGGGCTTGAGTTTTTTGCCGCCCATGGCCCGCACGGCGTGGCGCAAATGCGCGATGTTTTGCCAAGCACGAAAATATTTCTTGATGTCAAACTGCACGATATTCCCAATACGGTGGCGGGTGCCGTGCGCGCGCTTGAGCAAACGGGTGCCGACTTGCTGACGCTGCATGCCAGCGGCGGTTCGGAAATGATGGCAGCCGCGGTTGAAACGGCGAAGGGCTGGAAAAAACCACCCAAGCTTTTGGCGGTAACCGTGCTGACACATCTTGATGAAACGGCCCTTGGTCAAATGGCGCAACCGCCAGCCGCAGAGCAAGTGGTGCGTTTGGCAAAACTGGCGATCGCCGCGGGTGTGCAGGGGATTGTCAGCTCACCGCGTGAGTTGGCAGATTTGCGCACAGCACTTGGGGCGGATGCCTATCTGGTCACGCCCGGTATTCGCATGGCGGGTGCTGCCAGTGATGATCAAAAACGCACGCTTGACCCCCTTTCTGCCATCAAGGCGGGGGCCAGCGCACTGGTCATCGGTCGTCCGATCACGGCGGCGGCTGATCCGGCAGCGGCCTTGGCTGAAATCAAGCGCGGTCTGGTTTAGGCTTTTTGCGCAGGCGTCTTTGCTGGCGATTTGAACGCGGCAAGCGCGGCTTCAAGCTTATCTCTTTCGGTGATCGCTTTTTTAAATTCGCGCGTCAGGCCTTTGCGTTCTGCATTCAGCTGATTGCGGGCCGTGAAATTGTCTTGCAGGCGGGCCGCGTGCCAGCTGACGCGTTGTTGCGCTTTTTCAAGCTCGCGCACAATTTTCTTTTCTGCTCTGACGATATTGATGTCGCGTGTATCAATAACTGACTTTGGGAAACCTTTATCAAGCGCCTCTGCGACGCTGTGAATAATATTGTGGCCAGATGCCTCAACGCAGCGGATTTGACGTACGTCACACATTTCCTTGAAATCCTGCATGGCCTCTTCTGGGCGTACAGAAATGACGTTGGTTTTTGGTGAAAAGCGCATGATCTGGTCAACGCTGTCTGGTGGCACTTGGCCATCGGTCAGCAGCACAATTCTTTTGGCTTCTTTGGCAGAGGCGGGAAGGCTGGCAAAGCTGTAACCGCTAAAGGCACCACACATTAGGTCCAGCTGATCAAAACTTTTTGCTTCGTGGGCGCTGCGATCAGAAAGCACGAAAACTTTTATCGTTTTTCCAGCGGCTTCTGCTTTGGCGACAGCGGCTTTGATGGCGTATTGTACAAAAGCTTGCTCCGGGCCGCTCATGCTGCCTGAACCGTCGACAAGGATAAGCTGGTCAGTTTTTTCTGATTTGCTGGCCATTGATCAAACTCCCGATTTTTTGCCTTGAAAGGATGGTTATGATTTTTAGCACGGTGTATTTATTCTGTAAATAAAAAACAACTGTTTGTTTTAAAAGGATTTTTTATTACCGAAGATAGCCGAAATCCCCATATTCTTTGCGGTTAGGGCGTAGATTTGCTAAACAAAAGCTTGGATAAACAACGACTGGACTGCATCTGCCCATGAACTGGATCACCAATTTCGTCCGCCCGAAAATCAAGGCGCTGATTTCCTCGCAAAAGGATGTGCCAGATAACCTCTGGCAAAAATGCCCGGGCTGCGATGCGATGCTGTACCACCAAGAATTGGTGCGCAACTTTCATGTTTGCCACAACTGCAACCACCATCTGCGCATCGGCGTGAAGATGCGTCTGGAGCTGTTGTTTGACGAGGGCAAGTATCAGGAAATCGATCTGCCCAAGGCCATTCTCGATCCGCTGAAATTCCGCGACACTAAAAAATATGTCGACCGCCTGAAAACCGCGCAAAGTTCAACAGGCCGCAAAGACGGCATCGTGGTGGCGCAGGGTTTGATGGGTGGCCAGACGGTTGTTATTGCCGCGTTTGATTTTGCCTTTATGGGCGGATCAATGGGCTCGGCTGTTGGCGATGGCCTGATCACGGCGTCGCGTCTGGCTGTCAGCCTCAAGGCGCCGCTGATTGCTATTCCCGCTTCAGGTGGTGCGCGCATGCAGGAGGGCATTTTGTCCCTGATGCAGATGCCACGCTCTGTGATTGCGGTGGAGCAGGTCAAAGAAGCGCGCCTGCCATATATTGTATTGCTGACCGACCCGACAACGGGCGGCGTATCGGCGTCATTTGCGATGCTGGGTGATCTGCATATCGCTGAACCAGGTGCACAGATCGGCTTTGCGGGCCGCCGTGTTATTCAGGAAACCATTCGCGAAAGCCTGCCCGAGGGATTCCAGACAGCAGAATATCTGCGCGACCATGGTATGGTCGATCTGGTTGTGCCGCGCGCAGAGCTGCGCACCAAACTTATTTCGATTTTGTCTTTGTTGATGCAGAGCCGCAGTGGTAACGCAGGTAAGGCGCGCCGTGCCACCGGCTATCGCAATGGCCTGAACGAGGATCAGGCTGGCGCCTGATTTTTTTTGAGGCAAGTGATTTTTGATGACGGCCCTTTGGGGAGGGGGCTATCAGAATGCAATCCACCCGCATTACGCTGGTCGATGATGACCGCAATATCCTGGCCTCCGTCAGCATGGCGCTTGAGGCGGCGGGCTATGTTGTCAACGCTTACGACAATGGCGAAAACGCGCTTGAAAAAATGTTTGATGATGGCACGGCGCTGGTGGTGCTTGATGTTAAAATGCCCCGCCTTGACGGGTTTGAGGTGCTGGCCAGAATCCGCAAACGCGCACCCTTGTTGCCCGTTGTCTTTTTAACATCCAAGGATGACGAGGCAGACCAGCTTGAAGGCCTGTCGCGCGGCGCTGATGATTATATCACCAAGCCCTTTTCACAAAAATTACTGCTGGCGCGCATTGATGTGGTGTTACGCCGCCAACGTGCGCGTGATGGCCATACAGATGCGGTGGTTGAGGAAGTGGTCAAACGTGGCGACCTGACATTTGATGATGCACGCCAAATGGCCAGCTGGCGCGGGCAGGCGATTGACCTGACGGTGACAGAATTTTTGCTGCTGCGTGCGTTGGCTGAACACCCCGGCCACGTTAAATCACGCAATCAGTTGATGGATCACGCCTATGGCGAGGGCGTGTTTGCCGATGACCGCACCGTTGACAGCCACATTAAACGCATCAGGCGCAAATTCAAAGCCGTTGACGATTCCTTTGACCGTATCGACGCTGTCTATGGCGCCGGATACAAGTACAAGGGGGATTGATCTTGCGTCGCCTGTTTATAAATTTTTCTGGCCGCATCTCTCCGCTGACGCTGCGTTTGCTGGCGGTGAATATTGGCGCGGTGCTGATGCTGGCGATGGGTATTTTTTATTCAGGCCGTTACGAAGAAGTTCTGATTGAGCGCGAATTACGGGCCCTGTCGCGCGAAGCACAGGTTGTTGCCACGCTGGTCAGCCATGATGATGAAAAACTGACGCACAAAAGCGGCGGCATCATGGCATTACGTCAGATGATTAAGGGTGAAAAAAGCCAGCGTATCGTGGTGACCAACAGTGATGGTGATATTATCGTCGACAGCCAACCACAGATGATTTTAAGTGCCGCGCCGGTGCCGCCTGTAAAGCCATCTTTCAGGCAGCGGACTGAAGACCTTGTGTTAAAACTTTTCAGCTTTCTGCCAACCAGGCTTTACTTGTCACGGCTTGAAACGTTTCGCGTGGAAAGCGGCGCCTTGCCGGCACAGATGTTCCCAAGTCTGCTGGGGGCCTTTCAGGGCCGGGCGGGGGCAGATGCGTGGCGTGATGCTGATGGCGATGTTTTATTAACCGCGGTTGCCCCCCTTACTGAAACACGCGCCGGCGCGGTGTTATTGATGCGCAAGGGGCATGAGGTGATGGCATCTGTACGTGATGTACAGTGGCAGGTGTTACAGCTGTTTATTTTTACGTTGTCGGTGACAACGCTTTTGACACTTTATCTTTCGTATTCAATTGTGCGGCCACTGACCCGTCTGGCCCGCGCGGCTGAAAAGGTACAGGTCAGCCCATTGTTTGGCGACAGCGTGCCCGACCTTGGGTATCGTCAGGATGAAATCGGGCGTCTTTCGATTGCGTTTCGAAGTATGACACAGGCGCTGTCCGAGCGCATTACGGCGATTGACCACTTCGCGTCGGACGTGGCGCATGAAATCAAAAATCCGCTTGCTTCCTTGCGGAGCGCGATTGAAACACTGGCACTGGCCAAAGATGACGCTGCGCGTACACGCCTGATGGCGATTTTGCAAAACGATGTGGTGCGCCTGACCCGTTTGATCAATGATATTTCACGCGCCTCGCGTCTGGATGCAGAAACGGCGCGGGCCGAGAAGAAGGTGGTTGATCTTTTGCCGCTACTTGACTCTGCCATCACCAACTGCCTTTTTGAGGTCAGCGCGGCGTGGGAAAAGGTGCGTCTTGATGCGGGGGGTAACAAGGCGCTGCGCGTGATCGGTAATGACACGCAGCTTTATCAGGTCATACAAAACATCCTGAGCAATGCCTTGTCATTCGTAACGGCCGAAGGCACGGTTGATATCGTGCTTGAAAAAACAGACAGCCATGCTGTCGTGCATATTGATAACGACGGTCCTGAAATCCCCGAAAGCAAACTTGAGGCAATCTTTGCCCGTTTTTACACCGAACGTCCGGCGGGTGAGAAATTTGGCGAACATTCCGGTCTGGGGCTAAGCATATCGCGCCAGATTGCGCAGGCGCATGGTGGCAGTCTGACCGCACGCAATCTGCGCCACGTTTCGGGTGCGCTAAAAGACCAGCCGCGCGGCGTGCGCTTTACCATCGTGCTGCCGCTGGACAAGGGGTGAGGTAAATGAATTCGACCAATGAACAAATGATCCACGCGACCGCCATTGCGCTGCCCTGTGAAGATCAGTGGCAGGCGGTGTTGTTACGCGGGGCATCTGGTCTTGGCAAATCTGATCTGGCCTTTCGTTTAATAACAGATGGTGGTGCGCGCCTGATTGCCGATGATCAGGTCAGTTTGCGCCGCCACCAACAAACCCTTATTTGCGCAAACGTGCCAGCGACCGAAGGATTGCTTGAAGTGCGTGGTCTGGGCCTTTTGCGCCTTTCAAAGGCACAGTGTATTTTGCAGGCTCCGCTGATGTTGGTGGTTGATTTGGTTGCGCGCGAGGCTGTACCCCGCCTGCCAAACGAAAAACGCGCATCTTTTCTGGGAATTGATGTGCCGTTAATGGCTTTACATGCGTTTGATCAATCCACCACGGCCAAGGTTGTTGCGGCGCTGGCAATTGTCGATGGGCGGCAAAGCGTTATAAGATGACAATGATGGTAAAATCAAAAAAGACATCACAGAAAAAAACAGATGATCGCCGCCCCGTGCTGTTGGTCACGGGGCTGTCTGGTGCCGGGCTGTCAACCGCGCTCAAGGCGCTTGAGGATATGGGCTATCAGGCGGTTGATAACCTGCCCTTGTCCCTGTTGCCTGCGCTGTTGTCGCAAAAAGAAGGCCGCACCCGTCCGGTGGCAGTGGGCATTGACAGCCGCACGTGGGATTTTAGCGCCGCAAAACTGGCAGAGGCTGCAGAAAAATTGCGCCGTGATAAAGCACTGTCGGTTTCCTTGTTGTTTATTGAATGCCAAAGCGCTGTTTTGCAGCGCCGCTTTACTGAAACGCGCCGCGTGCATCCGCTGGCGGTTGACAGGCCGGTGGCTGATGGTGTGGCGCGCGACCGCGAATTGATGGAACCACTGCGTCACGCAGCCGATCTTATTTTGGACACAACAGACATGCTGGCGCGTGACATGCGCCGCTGGCTGGCCGGTCATTTCCCGCTTGAACGCGCCCATGGCTTGCTGGTTTTTGTAACGTCATTTGGGTTTAAACACGGCCTGCCGCGCGATGCGGACCTTGTATTTGATGCGCGCTTTCTTGATAATCCACACTGGCATGCGGCCTTGCGCCCCCTAAGCGGTCGTGACAAAGCGGTGGCGGATCACATTCGCAAGGATGCAGGTTACAGCGCGTTTTATGCACGATTAACCGATTTGCTGGCCGTGGCCCTGCCAAGATACCAGCAAGATGGCCGCAGCTATCTGACGTTGGCAATTGGCTGCACGGGTGGGCGTCATCGCTCGGTATTTATAGCCGAGGAACTGTTCAAGTGGGTTGATACGCAAGGGTTTAGCGTTTCACTTCACCATCGAGATGTTGAATTACATGCGGCACATACGCAGGAAAATAAAAAGAGAAGGAAAAAAGTATGATCGGGATTGTTATTGTCACCCACGGGCGCCTGGCCGAGGAATTTATTAGTGTCCTTGAACACGTAGTGGGCCCGCAAAAAAACATCATGCCTGTCTGCATGGCGCCGGATGATGACCTTGAAACCAAACGCCGCGAACTGATGGAAAAAATAAAGGCCGTTGATGCAGGCTCGGGCGTTATTCTGCTGACCGATATGTTTGGCGGCACACCGTCAAATCTGGCGCTGTCCGTGA
>JBEIPH010000092.1:0-5165 GCA_040377115.1 Micavibrio sp.
TCTTCTTTTATCACGTCGCATATGCGTTCCACCGTGCCGCTGCCAAGCAAGGTTGCCGGTGTTACTTTTTGCAGTTTGACGATTTCGTCATAGACAACATTCAGTGCGATAGCGTGAGCAAGGCCAATGGCCTCGGCCAGTGCGGCTTCGGGCTGGCGTTCATATACACGTTGTTCATCGGCGCTTTTTGCAAAAAGCACCTGAGGGTGAATGACGACGACTTTTTCGCTCATGTTACGCGCCGTTGGTGCTGTTGTCTCCGGCTTCAATCTCTTTGCCTTCGTCATCTTGCAGGCGCACGGGTGACGCAGGCATGATCGTAGAAATCGCGTGCTTGTAGATCAGCTGGGAGTGTGAATCGCGACGGAGCAACATGGAAAAATTATCAAACCATGTGATAACGCCCTGTAGTTTGACGCCGTTGATCAAAAAGACCGTAACGGACATCTTTTCCTTGCGGATTTTGTTTAGGAACTTGTCCTGCAGGTTTTGGCTTTTGTCAGACATTCTGTGCGGCCTTTTTTATTATTATAACCCTTAGCTTTTTTACACTGTGCGGCAAAAGACAGCAATCATTCTTAACCGAAATACGGCTTAATGAATTCCATAAACGTTTTGTGGGTGTTCATCTGGGCTGATGGCGGGTATTTTTCAATCAGCTCGGCTGGCGGCAGCTTGGTTTCAAGCAAGATGCCCGTGCAGCCAGCATTGATGGCGCAGGCCATATCAACATGGCTGTCACCGACAAACCAGACGTCAGGACCAGGCTCTATCCCGCTTCCTTTGAGCGCCAGCAGCACGGGATCAATGTTTGGTTTGTCCTGTGTGGCGTCACCTGCACCCACGATGCTGTTGAAATATCCGCTTAGTTTTGCTGTTTGTGCCTCGGTGCGCAGCAGCGGGCCGCGCTTGTTGCTGACCACGGCCAGATAGACGCCCTGTTCTGACAGCAGGCGCAGAATGTCTTCGACATGGCTGTGCACGCGCACGTTGTCTTTGACCAGATCATTAAAAGTCGCGTAAAAAACTTTGTCGGCTTCCTGCCAGCGATCGCCAAACAGGGCGCCAAACAGGTCACGGGCCGATCCACCGCTTTTCTGGCGTGCTTCTTCGTCACTCCATGCCTGCATGCCCATGTGGGTCAGCGCGGTGTTGAGTGCCTGAAGCGCAAGTGGCCAGTTATCAACGATGGTGTCATCCCAGTCAAAAATAACAGCGCGTGGGCGTGGGATATTGTTGTTTTTGGTCATTTTGGATCCCATGCAAATTGGCGGGCCTTGGCGTTGTGGGCGTAATCCATGTAAAGATCAAAAAGTGCCTCGGTCACGGGACCGATTTTGCCATTTCCGATCATTTTTCCGTCAATGTGAGATGCGGGTGCAATCAGCGCCACAGCAGATGATGAAAAAGCTTCTTTGGCGGCGTAGGCTTCCTTGACAGTAAAGGCACGCTCGACAAATTTAACACCTTGTTTTTTGCACAGCTCTTGCAGCGCGCTGCGTGTTACGCCCTTCAGAATGGTGTTGCCTTTGGCGGGGCGTGTGATCAGGTTCTTTTTGGCGTCAATAATCCATGCGTTGCTGGCAGCACCTTCGGTTATAAAACCTTTGTCATCAAACATCCACGCGTCGTGTGCGCCCTCATCCACCGCAATCTGGCGTGCCAAAACCTGTGCCAGCAAAGCGGTTGATTTGATGTCGCGGCGCAGCCAGCGGATATCAGGCACTGTCACAATCTTCTTCATACCATTTTTACGGGCAGCTAGATCGTAATTGGCATGACGCAACGTCATGATAATGGATGATGGTGTATCCTTGGGAAAAGCAAAATCACGCGCGGCAACACCGCGGGTGACCTGAATGTATAGACCAGCATTGTCAATTTTGTTACGGCGCACAAGCTCGCGCATGGCCAGACGCAGGGGTTCACGGCCCATTGGCGGTACAATCCGCAGTTCGTTCATCGAGCGTTCAAGACGATCAAGGTGGCCTTTTTCATCAGCCAGATGCCCGTTGATAAGGGCAACGACTTCATAAACAGAGTCTGCGAATTGAAGGCCGCGATCTTCGATATGAACGGCGGCGGCATCATGGGGCAAGTAACGTCCATTGACGTAGGAAATGCGTGGCATGGTTTAGAAATACTCGGGTCTGACGGCAAACATTTGTTCGACTTTTTTAACCTGCCCATGTGCGGCAAGCATGATAACGCGGTCATTGGGGCGAATGACCGTGTCGGGTTTTGGCACCATGACAGACTTGCCACGTACGATCAGGCCAAAAATCATGTCTTTGGGGCGTTTGATTTCGCGGATGGGTGTATTGACGATGGCAGACGTATCAAGCGCCTCCACCTCCAGCACCTCGGCAAAGCCGTCGCGCAGGGTATGGGCGGCTTTAACACGGCCACGGCGCACATGCTGCAAGATGCTTGATACCGTGATGGCACGCGGGTTAACCACGGCATCGATACCCATCGCGCTCATAATCGGTGTAAAAAACGGGCTGTTCACAAGTGTGATGGTGCGCTCGCAGCCGTGCTGTTTGGCCAGCATCGACACAAGGATATTGCTTTCGTCATGGTTCATGACGGCGACAAGGGCCTCGGTTTTTGATATGCCGGCTTCTTCCATGATTTGCTTATCAAGGCCATCACCGTGCAAAACAGTTACGTCAGATAACTGCGCTGCCACGCGTTGGGCAACGGCCTGATTGGCCTCGATCATGCGCAGGCTGATTTCCGGCATTTGTTCGCGCATATCTTCAGCAAGGCGGGTGCCAATTTTTCCTGACCCAACGATAACAACGCGACGGGTTTCGGTCTTTTCAAAGCCAAAAGCCGCCATGGCGCGGGAAAGATGTTCGGTTGAGGTCGCAAAATAAACTTCATCACCAACGCGCATTTCATCATTGCCGGTTGGAATAATTTTTTGGTCGTTGCGCAGAATGGCAAGGATCTCAATCGTCAGTTCAGGGAACATTGACGTGAGGTGTTTAAGGGGGGTGTTGATCAGCGGACAGTTCTGTTTGCAGATGACGCTGATCACATGCACAAGGCCATCGGCCAGCGGAATAATGTTATACGCACCAGGTACGCGCAGGCGGTTGCCAATAGCGCGCGCTACCTCTACCTCGGGTGAAATAATAACGTCAATCGGCATGTGGTCACGGCTGAACAAATTAGACCAGGCGGGATTGAGGTAGCTTTGATCGCGAACACGCGCAATTTTCATCGGTACGTTAAACAAGCTGTGCGCAACCTGGCAGGCAACCATGTTGACTTCGTCTGAATAGGTTGCGGCAACTAGCATTTCGGCATCTTCTGCCCCTGCCCGTTCAAGGATATCGGGGTGTGAAGCATGGCCAACGATACCTGTCACGTTCATCGTTTCGTTGATGTCGGCGATAAGATCGGAATTCTGGTCGATAACGGTAACGTTATTGCCTTCCTCCGAAAGGTATCCGGCGATTGATGCGCCTACCTGTCCTGCACCGCAAATGACGACTTTCATGCGTTGTTTCCTTCACCGACGGCGGCTTCTTGCTCTGCTTCGTCCGCACCTTCTTTATCGCCGGTATTGATACCCAGCATTTTTAATTTGCGATGAAGGGCAGATCTTTCCATGCCAATAAACAAAGCTGTGCGCGAGATGTTACCGCCAAAACGGTTTACCTGTGACAGCAGATATTCGCGCTCGAATATCTCGCGTGCCTCGCGCAGGGGTTTTGACATCAACTCCACCCCTTCTTTGCCGCGGATCATATCAATCGCCTGCTTTTTCAAGTCAGGTGGCAGCATATCGGCGCTCACAGCACCTTCGGGTGTCATGATCAGCAGCCATTCAATCGCGTTGCGCAGCTGGCGAACGTTACCCGGCCAGTCATAGGATTGCATCAGCGCCATTGCATCATCTGCAAAGGTCCGTGGCGGCATATTGGCATTATGCGCGGCTTGCTCCATAAACTGACGCGCCAGAATTGGAATATCTTCAAGACGTTCGCGCAGTGATGGCATTTCGATCGGCACCACGTTCAGGCGATAATAAAGATCTTGCCTGAATTTACCCTGCGCAATCAGGTCCAGCAGATTTTGGTTGGTTGACGCAACAACACGGATGTCGATTTCAATTTTTTCGCTGCTGCCGATGCGGGAAAAATGCTGATCTTGCAGCACGCGCACCATTTTGGCCTGTGTTTCGGGCGGCATGTCTGCCACTTCGTCTAAAAACAGGGTGCCGCCATGGGCGCGGTCAAAAATACCTTTTTGTGTGCCGGTGCCGAAAAGTTCAAGTTCGATGCGCTCAGGCGCCATGATCGCGCAATTAAGCGATACATAGCTTTTGCTGGCGCGTTTTGACAGGCGGTGGATCATGCGCGCGGCAACGTCCTTACCTGTACCAGGTTCGCCCGTAATCAACACGCGGCTGTTGGTAGGTGCCACACGCTCGATGGTCTGGCGGATCTGCGATATTTCAGTCGAACTGCCCTGCAGATCGGAGGCCTGACCGCTGGTTTTGAGTTTTAATTCGCGGTTTTCACGGCGCAGGCGTGCGGCTTCTACCGCGCGGCCAACCAGAACAACCAGCCTGTCTGCCTTGAAAGGTTTTTCGATGAAGTCATAGGCACCAACCTGAATGGTGGTGACGGCTGTTTCAATCGTGCCGTGCCCGCTGATCATGATAACGGGCATATCGGAATGTGATTTTGTCAGGGATTTTAAAAGCTCGACGCCATCCATCTCGCTGTTCTCAAGCCAGATGTCTAGAATGACAATATCAGGTGCTTTTTCGGCAATGGCGGCCAAGGCAAGCGAAGAGTTTGCCGCCTGACGCGTAGAATAACCTTCATCACCCAAAAGTCCGCCGATCAGATCGCGAATATCGTCCTGATCATCGACAATCAAAATGTCTGCTTTGCTCATGCACGTCCCCCGGGTAAAAGGATAGCAGCTTTCACGCCGGATTTAACCCCTTCACTGATAATATCCTCGATGGTGATCGAGCCGCCATGGTCTTCCATAATCTTTTTAACGATGGCAAGGCCAAGGCCCGAGCCTTTTTTCTTGGTGGTCACATAGGGTTCCAGCAGCTGGTCTTTAACTTTCTCGGGCAGGCCTGTGCCGTTATCGGTCATTTCAATCACAACGCCGCTGCCTTGTGACTGGCA
>JBEIPH010000111.1:0-4792 GCA_040377115.1 Micavibrio sp.
CGCATTCAGGCGGTCATTGATATTCTTGCCGAAATCATGACCACGCCACGTCCCGCCGATACGCTGACATCGGCTTACTTCCGCTCGCGCCGCTTTATCGGGTCAAAAGACCGTCAGGCTATCAACAATCGCCTGTATCGCATCATGCGCGAATATCTGCGCCTGTCATGGTGGGTGGAACAAAACGGTGCCGAGGTAACGGCGCGCGCACTGGTCATCGCAAGTCTTGTGATTGATCGCGAGCATAACGCCAGTTCTATCGAGCGCAGTTTTTCCGGTGATCGCTATGCACCCGAGGAAATGACGCGCGAGGAAAAAAAGCTGGCTGCGTTTTTGGAGGATAAAAACCTCACTGACGAAGCCATGCCCCTTGCCGTGCGTTGCGAATGTCCGCCTTGGGCAGAAGACTCCTTGCGTCGTGCGCTTGGTGATCGTTTTGAACAAGAACTGACAGCGATGTTAACGCCAGCACCCCTCGATTTGCGTGTTAACACTATCAAAGCCGAACGTGATGAGGTTTTGGCACAACTGAAAGAAGACGGTTTTGATGCCCATGCAGGGCGTCATTCGCCAAATGCCATCCGTGTATTTGGCCGCCCGCAAATATCCCAGCATCCGTTGTTTAAAGACGGCTGTATCGAAATTCAGGACGAAGGTTCCCAGATGGTTGCCGTGGTTGCCGATGCGCAGCCCGGTGAACAGGTGGTTGATTTTTGCGCGGGTGCGGGTGGTAAAACACTTGCACTTGGCGCTAGCATGCAAAACAAAGGCCGCGTGATTGCCATGGACGTGCTTGGTGGCCGCCTGCTGCGTGCCAAAGAGCGTTTTCGTCGGGCAGGCCTGCATAACATTGAAACGCGCCAGTTAACCAGCGAACGCGACAAATACGTCAAGCGTCATCAGGGTGCTTTTGATCTGGTGTTGGTTGATGCGCCCTGTTCGGGTACGGGCACGTGGCGGCGCGACCCTGACAAACGCTGGCGCCAGCTTGGGCCTGGGCTTGTCACCCTGTTGCCGTTACAGCGCCAGATATTGGACAGTGCTTATCGCATGGTAAAACCGGGCGGGCGTCTGGTATATGCCACATGCTCGCTGCTACCCGATGAAAACGAAGACCAGATCAATATGTTTTTGGCGGAGCATCCTGATTTCTCGCGTATGCGTGCGGATATGAAGCTTACGCCTGCGGGTGATGACACTGATGGCTTTTTTGCTGCCGTGCTAAGGCGCGCGGGCGTTGCTAAAGAGGCCGAGTAAAATGCCCCTAAATATCGACAATCTGCTTCTTGATGCTGAAAAGATGTCAGCGGGGCATGAAGCGTTGTTGTTATCTGCGCAAAAACTTGCCAGTGGCATGATCCGTGGGGCACATGGCAGGCGCCGTGCCGGTGCTGGTGAAAAATTCTGGCAGTTTCGCGGGTATGTTGCAGGTGATATGCCGCGTGACATTGACTGGCGCCAAACCGCACGCCGCGATGAAACGTTTGTGCGCGAGCGTGAGTGGGAAGCCGCCCAATCGCTGTGGGTCTATCGCGATCAAAGCGGTTCCATGAACTGGCGCAGCCGCGATGCATGGCCAACCAAGGCTGATTTCGCAGACACACTGTGGCTGGCAACATCTATGCTGGCACTGGAAGCTGGCGAGCGTGTTGGCCTTTTGGGTGCGACACAGACAGCGCAGGGCCATGTAACGGCTTTGCCGCGAGTGTTGATGCAGTCAGGCCAGATGCCGGTGAGTGCTGCTGACCTGCCTGTCCCCAAGGGACGCAGGTTGCAGTTTTTATGGCTGGGTGATTTTTATCATGACCTTGAAGCTGTCGAGCGTTTTTGCGCCGCCGCCGCACGCCAGCAGGGCAGGGCTATTTTGGTGCAGGTGGCCGACCCTGCCGAAGTGCGCTTTGAATACAGCGGACGACTTCGGTTCGAAGACATTGAAAACAGGCAAGATGGCCAATTGATAGAAAACGCAGAAAACCTGCGTAAAGCCTATCAGGAAAAATTTGCTGCCCATCGCAAGGCGCTGGCTGATATTGCGCGCAGTCATCAGGCTAACTTTATGGCGGTTGAAACAGATCAGTCGATGTCGCTGGTTTTTGAAAGGCTGCTTGATGTCGTTCGCGGGTTTGATGCCGGCGGGGTAGGCAGCTGATGTTTGGTTTAACTTTCCTGACACCGTGGATGTTGGCCGCCCTTGGGCTTTTGCCTGCTTTGTGGTGGATCATGCGCGTGATGCCGCCCGAGCCAAAACCAGTGCGCTTTCCCGCCTTTTTCCTGCTGCGCGATTTACAAAGTGAGGCAAAAACAGCCGTGCGCACCCCGTGGTGGCTGTTGCTGTTGCGAGTATTGATACTGGCGTTATTTATTATTGCACTGTCCGAACCTGTGGCGCGGTTGCTGTCGCCGCTGCCTGGTGGTGACCGTCCGGTCCTTTTTGTTGTTGATAACGGTTGGGCGGCGTCTGCCAATTGGGAAGCACGTCAGGAAAAAGCAATCGAGCTGATGCAAGCATTGGCCCGCGCGGAGCGTTCAGTATTAGTGCTGCCAACAGCGCCTGCGTTTGATCAGAACAATCCGGTATTGCTGGGGCCGCTGCCTGCTGCGGAGGCTATCGAGGCGGTGCGTGGCTTGTCACCGCAGGCTTGGCCATCAGATCATGGCGCAGCGGCAACCGAGGTTGAAAAGGCGCGCGCCAGCCAGCCCGGCCATGTTGTTTTCCTAAGCGATGGTACAGCGCGCAGCGGCATGGATTCACAAAAGATGTCTGAAGTGCTAAGCAGTTTTTCAGGCAGCTTGGATATTGTGAGTGACGAGAAAGTAAACACGCCTTTCTTGTTGCGTGCCGATACGGACGCCAAACCGGGCGAGATGTCCTTTTTTGTCGAACGCCTGCAAGAAGGTAAAGCCGAAAAGCTGTCTTTGTTGGCATATGATGAGGGCGGTGCGGTTCTTGATGAACTTGCGTTTACCTTTCCCGCAGGGGAGCGCAGCTTTAAGGTTGAATGGCCCATGTCTGAAGAGCTGCGTGGCAAGACCGCGCGCATTATCATGCGGGGGTTCAATATGGCGTCAACGGTATTGCTGACGGGGGCGCAGTGGCGGCAAAAACCGGTTGGTATCATCGCCGATCAATCACAAAAAGATAACCTGAGCTTTTTGAACGAGGTTTATTACCTCAAACGCGCACTGGAAGCGGATGCGCAGATTAGTGTCGACAGTCTTGAAAAACTCGTCGAAAAGCCACGCGCTGTTATGATCTGGCCAGACACTGCGCCGCTGACGGCGGTTGAACGCGTTGAATTGCTGGAATGGGTTGAAGCTGGCGGATTTTTGGTGCGTTTTGCGGGGCCAACCTTGGCAGCTAATCCTGACGATCCGTTGTTGCCCGTGGCGCTGCGCTATGGTCAGCGTGCCATGGAAGGCTCAATGACATGGGAAAAACCCGTGGCCCTTGGACAGATTGCTGAAACCAGCCCTTTGTTTGGTTTGCCTGTGCCAGCAGATGTCACTGTAACCAGACAAGTGCTGGCAACACCCGGGCCTGAAACTTTTGAGCGCACCTGGCTGCAGCTTGAAGATGGCACGCCGCTGGTCACAGGTGCGCCCGTTGGCAAGGGAACGATTGTTCTGGTGCATACAACAGCGGGGCCTGACTGGTCTAATTACTGCTATAGCGGGCTGTATGTTGAAACACTCAAACGGATGATCCAGCTTTCAAACGGTATCAGCGGTTATAAATCAAACCTCACACTGACCCCGCAACTGGTGATGGATGGCTTTGGTCGTTTGCAAGCGCCATTGCCCACAGCACTTGCGGGGCCGATCGCGCAATATCAGGAATTTATACCTTCACCGCGCACGCCCCCAGGCGTTTATGGCGACAAAGGCCAGTTTCGTGTCTTTACGCTTGGTGATGTCATCAGCGGCATTTACCCGCTTCCCAGCATAGCGGGCAGCACGGGCGTCAGCTATGACCTGAGAGATGAAAAAAACTATCAGCCACCGTTGTTTGCCACAGCCCTGTTGCTGTTGATCTTGGATATTATCGTTACCCTGTTCTTACGTGGTGTGTTGTCACTGCCGCGTCCTCGCACGGCTGTCATCGCCTTGATGGTCTTGCTGTCTTTTGCCGTGACGCCAGCATCTGCAGAGGACGAAATAGCCGTTGAACGTGCCTCAAAACTCTTTTTGGCGTACATGGAAACGGGGGATAGCACCACCGATCAGGTCAGCCATAATGGCTTGCAAGGCCTCGCTAAAACACTCAAGCTGCGCACCACAGTAAAAGTAGAAGGTGTTGTGGGGGTTAATCCCGAAACCGACCGTTTGTTTTACTATCCGTTTATCTATTGGCCGATGACGCCAACGCAGCGCCCGCTGTCCCTTTCTGCGGCGCGCGAGGTTCAAAACTATATCAGCCGTGGCGGGATGATTATTTTTGATACGCGCGATGGCCAGTTTGGCGGCGTTGGTGGCGAGACAATCGGCCTTCGCAAGCTGCGCGAGCTGACGCAAAATATGCAAGTACCGGCACTGGTCAAGGTAGGCAGCGGGCATATTCTGGGGCGTAGTTTTTATCTGCTTGATAACTTTCCCGGCCTTTATGCAGGTGGTGATGTTTGGGTTGAAAAAGACCCCAACCCGAATTTCGATGCCGTAACATCAATTGTGATTGGTGGCAACGATTGGGCCGCCGCATGGTCGCAAGATGCCGGTGATCGCGGGCGTTTTGTACCAACACCGGGTGGCGAACAACAGCGCGAGCGCGCCTATCGTGTGGGCGTTAATATGGTGA
>JBEIPH010000119.1:0-4702 GCA_040377115.1 Micavibrio sp.
ACCGGTTGAGCTGAAATTGCCAACTGTTGTACCGCCACCGCTGATTAAAATCTAATCAGTTCCACAAATTGTTTTTGATTTTGCCCAGAAATTCCTGGTGCTTCGCTGCATCTTGCTCGGATACAGCAAACTGGCGCTGCGGCCTGTTTTGGCGCTTGATGCGTGCATTTAACTGGGCCGATGACAAGGCCGCCTGTTCGCTCAACAAGCCAAGGCCGTGCTGACGACCACCCATCAACTCAAGATATACTTCAGCCAACAGCTCGCTATCGAGCAAAGCGCCGTGGAATTTACGGCTTGAATTGTCCACCTTGAACCTGCGGCAAAGCGCATCAAGATTGGCGGGCTGGCCCGGAAATTTCTGGCGTGCCAGCAACAAGGTATCGATGATTTCGTTTTTCTGCAGTGCCTTGCCAAAGCCCGCGGACTTCAGCTCTGCGTTTAAAAACTTTAAATCGAATTCAGCGTTGTGGATGACCAGCGTGGCATCGCCAATAAAATCCAGAAATTCGCCGACTTTTTCGGTGAACAGTGGGTGGTTTTTAAGAAACTCGGTGGTCAGGCCGTGGATGCGCGCCGCATCAGACGGTACATCTCGCATCGGGTTCAAATAGGTGTGAAACACCCGCCCTGTCGGCAGGTGGTTATCAAGCTCAAGACAGCCAATTTCAACCAGCCGATGTCCTTCGGCGGGGTCAAAACCCGTTGTCTCGGTATCTAGAACAATTTCACGCATGGGATGATCCTAGCAGATCAGCTCTGACGGCTCAAGCAGGGGGTGGCGCCCACCACCCGCAGGCTGTCGGCATGTTGCAGGATAATCGCGCATGATTCGTCTGATGACAGCTGATACAGGGGATAGCGATAGGTGATTTTACCACCGGCCCAGCGACCCAGATTTTGCAAGCGGCGGGCAATATTCACATCGCGCAGTTTTTGATCGGCATTAAACCCTGCATTTGGCGTGGTTATCCGCTCGCGCACAAATCTTGCTGCAATCACTTCAAGCGGCATGGCTGCGGGTGGTGACCCGCGCAGGGTGATTTCAATCACGCCCTCTGTTGTCATGACTTGTTCGATTTCTATTTTGCTTGTGCCGCGCGCATCGCGGGATTTTTCAATTGCCTTGGCCACCGCATCGCTGTCTTTGCCATCCACATAAAAACGACCATCAACCACCATCCAGCCCGCTAAAAGCTGGGCACCCGCAAAAAGTTTATCGCCATAAACGCGTTGACGTTCCGTGGCTTCGCGCTGGCTATAGGGGTCTTCCCACCGTCCTTTAAAGGTGGTGGCGACATCGCAATAATCAACATGATGGGCAAGCGCCACCACATCATCGCGCTTTGCCAATTGTGCCAACATGTCATCAGCAGCGCGAATATTTGCGCAAGATTGCGCCGTAAACAGCTCGACCAGAATTTTATCCGGTGTCGCTGCCATAACGGGTACAGAAAAAAGGCTTAAAACCAGCACGCCAAACCAGAACCCCTTGGGCCGGCTGGGTGGTTTTTGCCCTGCAAATTTTTGCCGAATATCGCCAAGCATGCGGTCAAGGTCAGCTTCTGTTTTCTCAAGGCTTTGGCCTGTATCAAGGACAAAATCTGCCCGCTTGCGCTTTTCGGCGTCAGGCAACTGGCCCGCCACAATACGTTCGAATTTCTCGCGTGTCATACCCGGGCGCGCCAATACGCGGGCTTGCTGGGCATCTGCCGAAGCACTCACGCAAATTGTCACATCCACACGTTTTTCACCGCCCGTTTCAAACAGCAGCGGGATATCAAGCGCCACCATTTCACGTCCGGCCTTGCGGTTTTCAGCGACAAATGCATCGCTTTGTGCGCGCACCAGCGGATGCAAAATATCTTCAAGCTGTTTTTTAAGGGCACGATCGCCAAAAACCAGACGGCCAAGTGCCTGGCGGTCAATACTGGCAACACCCTTGCTATCAACCACCAGCGCGTCCGAAAAAAGCTGACCGATAATACCCACAGCAGCCCCACCCGGGCCTAACAGATGGTGTACAGCCGCGTCGGCGTCATGTACGGGAATACCGCGTGCTGACAGCATCGACGCCACCGTGCTTTTACCCATACCGATTGATCCTGTTACACCGAGGATAATCATAGTGATTCACTTTCCATTTTTTCAAGTAAGCGCGCTTTCAGCGCATCATCAACCACAGGGTCAACCCCAAACCAGTGTTCAAAGCCAAGCCTGCCCTGATGCATCAACATCGCAAGACCATCAACACCGATATGGCCGCGCAGACGAGCGGACGCTAGCAAGGGCGTTTCATAGGGGCGATAGACAATATCCGCTACCACAGCTTGTTGTTGCAAATGATCAAGATTGATTTCAAGCGGCTGTTCGCCCATCAGGCCAAGACTGGTGCAGTTGACAAGCAGGTCAGCACCGGCAAGCGCTTGTTCACGCTCGTGCCATTCAAAAACTTCGCTGTTCTCGAGTGTAAATTGTTTGATGATACGCTCCGTCTTGGCGCGGGTGCGGTTGATCAAGGCAAATGATTTTACCCCCATCGCCCCACGCAACGAGGCAATAATACCGCGCGCAGCTCCGCCACAGCCAAGAATAGCCACACGTTCGCCAGACCAACCAGGGGCGCCAGCTTTCAGCCCCTCGATAAAACCAAAACCGTCGCTGTTATAGCCGATCAGTTTGCCATCCTGAATAACCACGGTATTGACAGCACCCGACATTACAGCGCTTTCATCATGATCATCCATCATGGGCATGGCGTCTTCTTTGTGAGGGATGGTCAGATTGCATCCGGCGTCGCCGCGATTACGCAACATTTCCAGCGCTTGTTTTAAATGGCCGGGCAGCACCGCCATGGCGCCGTAATGACCGTTGATGCCATAGCGATCAAGCCAATAGCTGTGCAAGGTCGGCGACAGCGCATGCGACACCGGATAGCCCAGCAAGACAGCGCGGCGCATTTGATCTGTGCTTTCCGTCATCAACCAGCCTCCTTTGTTTTTTGCACGCGATGTACATCTAGTAATGTCAAAATTTCAGCCGCCGTTTCCTCAACTGATCGGCGGGTTACATCAATCACGGGCCAGCCTTGTTGTTGGTAAAACTGGCGTGCGCGCTTCACCTCATCCATCACGTCTTCGGGTGCCAGATATGATGTTTCGCGCAGCTCGCCCAGATGTTGCAATCGGTTGCGGCGAATATCGACAAGTCTTTCGGGTGCTGCCGTCAGCGCCACAAACAGCGGCGCTTTTGCGCGTTTTTGTAACTCAAGCACCGCTGTCGGGAAGGGCACACCCGGCACCAGTGGTACGTTGGCGGCCTTAACGCCGCGGTTGGCCAGATAAACACAGGTGGGCGTTTTTGATGTGCGCGACACGCCAACCAGAATAACGTCAGCCTCGGCCAGTGCCTGATCGCTGCGCTGGCCATCATCATGCGACAGCGCATAGTCAACCGCATCCATACGCGCAAAATAGGCATCGTCCAAACGGTGCTGACGCCCGGGTTCTGCCTGCGCCTTGGTATCAAAGGCGCCCGCCATCAAACGCAACACCGGTTGCAGTACCGACAATGCGGGCACACCAATAGCGCGCGCATGTTGTTCAATCAATCGGCCAAGGCCATCATCGACCATGGTGTAGAGAACAGGGCCCGGATGGCTTGCCACCTTTTGCATCACATCCAGTACCTGCGCCGGTGTGCGTACAAGCGGGAAGAAATGCTGTTCAACCGCCACACCTTCAAACTGCGCCAGACATGCCTTGGCCAAGGCGGTCAGCGTGCCACCGGTTGAATCAGACACCAGATGCAAATGATGGGCGGATGCGGTCATGGCAGGGCAGCTCCGTCACGGGGTGAAAAACGAGGCCTTAAGTATCCCCTGTTTGAAAGAGCAGGTCCATTCCCCGAAAAAGAGTGTAGAAATAAAATTACAAAAAGGGGCCATTTTAAGTTATAATTTGACATTAACCCCTCCTTTATGTATTCTATGTAAATATAATACGCAATACAGGTTAAAACTCTGCGCAACACGGAGAAAGACAGATGTCGGCTCCCCACGGTGTTTCAGAAATCGAAAAAATGGCTCTGGAACGCCAGTTCAATAGTGCGGGTGCGGCGCGTAAACACACCATTGACCCGCTGGTGATGGAAAACTTTATCCCCGGCGATATCCTTGGTTTCTGGGGCAACAGTTATCACGAGGAGCTCACCTCCACGCAAGGTGACAAAGCCGTTTATGATATCGCGATTGACCGCAAAAGAGGCCTGTATCAGGCAATTATCGTTGTCACCGATCCAGAGGGCAAAAACACTGAAAACAAAATGATGGCACATCGCCAACCAAGCGGCGGCTGGCGACTTGATCGTCTTGTTGTTGATGGCAAGCCCTATGATTTTAAAAATCCGAATGATACCGCCATTGGCCTGACCGCCTTTGAAGCCTATAAAAATGCGGCCTTCCCCAATAGCGAAGGCCCCCGCGTGCTCTTCCAGCAAAATGCCGATGAAGCGCTCCAAGCTGCCAAGAATCGCGCGGTGCAACATGACCGGGCGGTGCCGGGCACCGTCTTCGCCAACGAATTCGGCGTCCAGCCGCTCTGGCAAGGAGAAATCAACCTGGATGGTGCCGCACTGCCACTGGCGGCCAATCGCATCCTTCAGTGTGTATTCGAGCTTGGGGCCGTAGAAGGCGCCGTCACCC
>JBEIPH010000048.1:0-6776 GCA_040377115.1 Micavibrio sp.
GTGTGGCGTGCATCGCCAATCACCGCACCGGCCAGCGTACGCATAGGGCCTGCCGAAATCGAATTGACGCGAATGTTTTTGCGACCCAGATCAACAGCCAGATAACGCACCGACGCCTCAAGCGCAGCCTTGGCCACACCCATCACGTTATAGCTTGGCATGACGCGTTCAGAACCAAGATAGCTGAGCGTAATCATGCTGCCGCCATCCGTCATCAGGTCGCGCGCGCGGCGGGCAACGGATGTGAACGTATAGCAAGAAACATGCATCGAGGTCAGGAAGTTTTGCAGCGTGGTGTCTGCATAATCACCCTTCAGCTCGTTTTTGTCGGAATAGGCTATCGAATGGACGACAAAATCAAGCTTGCCCCATTTTTTCTGCAGCTCGGCAAAAATGCGGTCGAGGTCTTCTTCTTTTGATGCGTCGCAGGGCATAACAAGGCTTGCGCCAATGCTTTCCGCAAGGGGGCGCAGACGTTTACCAAAGGCTTCATCTTGATAGGTGAAAGCCATTTCAGCACCCTGCGCATGAAGCGCGCGGGCAATTCCCCAGGCAATCGAGTGGTCATTGGCAACGCCCATGACCAGACCGCGTTTGCCACGCATAAGGTCACCTTTGATAACCGCGTTGCTATCGGTTTTTAACGCCATCAGACATACCTCGAAAAAGCCAGCGTGCAGTTGGTGCCGCCAAAGCCGAAAGAATTAGAGATGATATTGTTTAGCTTGGCGCCATCAATACGCTTGGTGACCAGCGGCATGCCTTCAGCCTCTGGGTCAATCGTTTCAACGTTGGCCGAAGCGCAGATAAAGTCATGTTGCATCATCAACAGACTGTAAATTGCTTCTTGGACGCCGGTTGCACCCAGCGAGTGGCCTGTGAGCGATTTGGTCGAGCTGAAATGCGGGATATCGGCACCAAAGACTTCTTTGATCGCTTTAAGCTCCGCACCGTCACCAACCGGGGTCGATGTGCCATGGGTGTTGATGTAATCAACTTTGCCCTTGAGCGTGGAAATCGCCTGTTTCATGCAACGCGCAGCACCCTCGCCCGAGGGAGCAACCATGTCATAGCCATCTGATGTTGCGCCATAGCCTGTCAGCTCGGCATAAATTTTTGCTCCGCGTGCTTTGGCATGTTCGAGTTCTTCAAGAACCAGAACACCACCACCACCCGCAATCACGAAACCATCGCGGTTGGCGTCATAGGCACGGCTGGCCTTGGTCGGGTTGTCATTATATTTGGACGAAAGCGCGCCCATGGCGTCAAACAAAACAGTGAGCGTCCAGTCAAGTTCCTCGCCACCACCAGCAAAAACAACGTCCTGCTTGCCCCACTGGATAAGTTCAGCAGCGTTGCCGATGCAATGCGCAGATGTTGCGCAAGCAGAAGTGATCGAATAATTCACGCCTTTGATTTTAAAGGGCGTCGCCAGTGTCGCCGAGTTTGTGGACGACATGCAGCGTGGCACCATATAAGGCCCGATACGCTTGGGGCCTTTTTCACGGCTGACATCAAAAGACTCAAGCAGGTTTTTGGTGGATGGACCACCCGAACCCATGATGAGGCCTGTGCGCTCGTTGCTGACCTGTTCTTCGGTCAAGCCTGCGTCGGCAATGGCCTGCTGCATGGCGATGTAGTTGTAAGCGGCGCCGTCACCCATAAAGCGAAGCAGCTTGCGGTCAATTGCTTCCTCGAGGTTGATGTTGGGCTGCCCATGCACATGGCTGCGAAAGCCCATCTCTGCATATTTAGGCGAAAAGACGATGCCCGATTTGCCAGACTTCAGGCTTTCGGTTACTTCGGCGGGAGAATTTCCGATACAGGAAATGATCCCCATACCAGTGACGACGACACGACGCATGGCTGTCCTTGCTATTGTTATATGTGTTGATTAGATCGAACGTGGATTTTCAAACAGACCGACTTTGAGGTCGTTGCATTCGTAAATGACCTTGCCGTCAACTTCGACAACGCCATCAGCAACGCCAAGCACCAGCTTGCGGTTGATAACGCGCTTGAGGTTAACACGGTAGGTCACTTTTTTGGCTTCGGGCAGAACCTGTCCGGTAAATTTCACTTCACCCACGCCAAGGGCACGGCCCGAACCAGGTGCGCCTGTCCAGCCAAGATAAAAGCCCAAAAGCTGCCAAACAGCATCAAGACCAAGGCAACCAGGCATGACGGGGTCGCCTTCGAAATGGCAACCAAAGAACCACAGGTCTGGTTTGATGTCGAATTCAGCGACAATTTCACCTTTACCATGTGCGCCGCCTTCCAGCGAAACATGGGTGATGCGATCAAACATCAGCATCGGCGGCAGCGGCAATTTGGCATTGCCCGGGCCGAACAACTGACCTTTGCCACAGGCAATCAGATCGTCATAGGAATAGCTGCTTTTTGGCTGATGGGTCATTGGTGGTTTCCCCCCTGCTGAATTGTTGTCCTGAAGTGCTGGCGCAACTGCCTGCTTGTTGGTCTGCATCGAATATTTTTCCTTTCACTCAAAAGAAATTCCACATCACCGCGTTATCAGACAACGCTGCTTTCGCGGTAGCGGGATCCCAGAATCATGCCAGTTTTCGCCAGTGATTTTGCAATACTGGGGTGGATCTGTCCAATGTCTTCAATGGTAATAACCGCCACCATACGCCCCACTGCTTTAGCCACAGAAACCGCGCGTCCCATGGGGTCTTCGAGCCCGATAAGGTCAAAAAACTCATCAATTTTGGGACGCAGATTATCCAGATATTCCGGAATCTTGGCCGTGTCGGCATCGTTGGCCGGCGCAAGGGTTGCCCAGTTTTTTTGCCCCGGGGTGCCGTGGCGCAAAGCCTCGCGCGCCATCACCTGTGAAAAACGAAGCTCGGCATCAAGTGGCAATACCATCGAGGTTTCAGCCTTGGTGTAATAATAGCCCGCCATGGCCGAAAGGGCCAATAAGGCATCGGCAGGCGCTTGTGCGTTGTCATTGATGAATTCTTCAATCAACAGATCACAAAAATCCTGTGTCGCCATCTCATAGGTCAGCGAGGCGATGACCGTTTCAATCAACAGGCGCAAAGTTTTATCGCGTTTCAGCCCGTGTTTTTCTTCAAACACAGGCAGGTCGCTGATCACCAGCGCGATGGCAATTTCGTGTACATCATCCAGCCCCTTGGGCAATTTTTTCGCCACAGATCGTGCCAGATGGCGGCCAAGTTCAGTGTCATGATCAATATCATAGGCCAGCGGCATCAGGCTGTTTTCACCCGGCGTGTCTTCGGGGTCTGTTTGCAACAGGTCGGCAACGCGGTGAAAGGCCTGCTCCATCACAACATCAGGCTCGTCATATTCGATCAGCGTTTCTGTCAGCATGCCTGCATAAATACAGGTAAGCCGCGCCACCAGCGCCTTGTCATCAAGGTCGCGCACAAGGCCGTTGATGCGCTCACGCACGGCACGGGCTTCTTCTTTGATTTTCTGCTGTGTATCGGCTGTGGTCACTTTATTCCCTGAAGCTTTCTTCAGGGTAAACGCCCCAGAGTTTATCGCGCGTCATCCAGCCTTCATAACCGCCGACTTCTACTTCGCACCATTCGCCTTTGCAGGTTTCAAGCGCCGCAATCACGCCTGGTTCAAGGCGGGCAACGGCGCGGGCATCCGCTTCGGGTTTACGCAGCAGCGGTTCAACCTCGCCGCTTATAATCACGGCGCGTTTACCTGACAGCATGCTTTTGTGCACCCAGCCATCTTCGCCTTCGCGGTCACGCACCTGACGCCAGACATCAAATTCGCGGATGATTTCGACAGGCAGGCCTTGTTTGCGAATAATGGTGCGGATGGGATAGCGGATGCCGGGGCCGCTGCGCACATTGACCTCGTCGGTGGCCAAGGTCACAAATCGGGGAATGGGCAAAGGGCTAGGCCCTTCAAGCTGCACGGATTCTTCCTGTGCAGATACACTGCGCACAACACCAAGCCCCAGCAGCAGGACTGTCACGAAGACCATAAGTAAAGCCGGTCTTTTCATTGCCTAACGCCTATCCCCTTCGCGCGGGGTTCCCCGCGGTGCTAATTAAGATTGGTTAATACCCAAATGTACCCCAGAGAATAAGCATAAAGGACACTTGTTCCAATCCCTTTTATAATTGACATAATTAGATACTCGCGCTATAAAATGCCGTTCCGCTTTACACCTGATTTAAGGAGGCCCTTATGCCTTTTTCCCTGCGTCAAATTATTGGCGGACTGTTCGCCAAGCCTCAGCCCGCTCCAGCAGCCATAGACCCGCTTGCGGTCTTTCGTATGGCCGATGGCAGTCTGGCGCTGAAAATTGAAACCTGTGTGTTTGACGATGGGTCAATGGTCGTCAAGGCCCCCAGATTGAACGGCTTTGCGATCGGATTTAAAAGCCCACCAGATGAAGAAGCCTTAAAAACAATTATTTCAGTGGCTTTTAAACAAACCCTTAAGTTAAGCCACAACATCAGCGAAGATTTTTATTCTTTTGAATTTAAACAGCTTCCTGATAAAAATGGCTACACCGTGCGCGTCGCACCCCTGACAAGACCTCAGCCCCCTGCCAATTTAAAACCTTAAGATGAACTCTAAAATACAAACATCTGTGAACAGAACCTTTTCTGTCGCACCCATGATGGGATGGACAGATCGGCATGACCGCTATTTTCTGCGGCTGATTTCACCCAACGCCCTGCTTTATACCGTGATGATCACCACGGGCGCACTTGTGTACGGCAAAAAATACGAGGTGCTGGAATTCAGCCCCGAAGAACAACCCCTTGCCCTGCAACTGGGCGGATCTGACCCGCAGGAGCTTGCTACCAGCGCGCAAATCGCCTCGCGTTACGGTTATAGCGAAATCAACCTCAACTGCGGCTGCCCCAGCGAACGTGTGCAAAAAGGCCAGTTTGGCGCCTGTCTGATGGCCGCCCCTGCCCTGGTCGCTGACTGCGTCGATGCTATGCAGCAGGCAACCCCTGACATTCCTATCACTGTTAAAACCCGCATCGGCATTGATGATCAGGACAGCTATGAATTTTTGTGTGATTTTGTCGGCACGATTGCCGATAAAGGCTGCAAAACCTTTATCATCCATGCGCGCAAGGCCATTTTGGGCGGCCTTAGCCCTGCTGATAACCGGCGCATCCCGCCACTTGATTACGAGCGTGCCTATCGTTTGAAACGCGATTTTCCTCAATTGGAAATCATCCTGAATGGCGGCATCACATCAACGCAAACCATCACACAAGCCCTGACACAAGTGGACGGCGTGATGGTCGGGCGCGAAGCCTATACCAACCCATGGTTTTTAAGCGCTGTTGAACGTGACATTTTCAAGACTACGGAAACAAAAACCCGTGGCGAAATTATCGAGCTGATGATGCCCTATGTGGAAAAAGAACTGGCCCTTGGCACGCCGCTCAAAGACATCACCCGCCACATCCTCGGGCTTTATCAGGACTGCCGAGGCGCGCGCGCCTTCCGCCGCATCCTGAGCACCCGCGCCTACGAAGACGGTGCAGGGATAGAAGTCATCCGCGAGGCGCTTACCTGCGTGCGTGACGAACCCGCCAGTGCAGCCGCCTGACGGATTCTCCCAACCAGTTGAAACACCAGAGAATAACCTATTTCTTTGCAGGGCATGCTGATATACTTTATCCGGCTGTGGAAGGGGCCCAATGCAGGCAAACTGGACCAGATTGAAACGCGAAGACTCCCATCAGGTGCTGAGCAAGCTCAGCGGCCATCGTGATGCTGTTGTCTTTTCACGCGAAGCAACCGAAGTTGCAACACGCGTCCTGCCCTTTTACAACAACTATAAACTTTACCGTCTGGTCAACTATGCGACCATGCCGACCTTCAGCATGCTGTATCTGAGCAATGGCGAAGAATTCATCAGCATTGATGGCACAGCCAATCCAATTTATGCGGTGAACGGCAAAGATCCCGTCAGCGTCATGACCGATACGGTTATCCCTTATCTCGATTTCTTTTTCTCAAACGTTCAAGGTAGTGAAGGCGACATCTTCCTCATCAAAGATCCGCGCAAGATGCCTTTCCTTGACAGCCTCAGTGACAATCAACAGCAAAGTGTTATCAGCAGCTTTAAACCGCTGCAGGTTTTGGCTGATGGCGAAAATCCAGGTGCCTTCCGCGTGCAGGGAACGCTTTATTACGGCGGCGGTTTGATTGCTGCCACTATTCAGGTCATGCCAAACGGACGTTTGTCGTTTGTGGAACAAAACCTTTTGCTGACCGGTATCCATTTCCCCTACAGCCCCTATGGCCAAAACTGGCTGGAAGGCTGATGCGTAGGATCACATGACCATGACAAAGCCAAAGCTTGATGACATCCTGAAACCTGGTCAGCCCTTGCCTGCTGATGAAGTGATGATCGCGAAGGCGCTTGAGATCATGCAGTACAGTCCGCATGGCCAGCAGCTGAGTGATTTTGTCGGCAAAGAAAAAATCGACATCCGCATCATGGCAACGCCACAGCCCGTGACCTACCTGCCGGAAAGCCGCAAGGCCTACATCGGGTTTAATCGCAACAACCCTGTCAGCCCCGCCCGCTTTGTGGTGATGATGACCGGCCTGCTGCGCGAGGCCCAACAGGAATTATCCGGTATCAAACACCCCGCCCTCAACGCCCCCCTTCAAGAACACATGAAGGTAAGCATGGCGAAGCATGAGGACAAATTGTGGTATATGTGTACCGTAGCCTCGGAATTGAATTCCCTTGATATTTTTACAGAATACAAATTTCTTGACGA
>JBEIPH010000273.1:0-1757 GCA_040377115.1 Micavibrio sp.
CCTTTCGGTTTTTTATCTGTCCTTTGCGAGGCAGCCAAGACGAGCCAGCAAAGGCGTTTAAGTAGGGGGTTTATACGGGAAAAAGCGGGTTTGAGTCAAGCAAGGCGCGCATTTACTGTGATTATTGTCATAATTCTGTAATCTAGCTGCTTTTATGGCATATAAGGGGCAATATTCTCTTCTTTTGGTTGTTTTTTTTGAGAATCGGCATAAATATCGATGGTAAGATAACCATAAGGACGCAGGTGTTCTAAAACCAGAAACACCACCTGCCAGAAAGCGAGGCACGCAATGATGATCTCCGCCCTTCTTAACAAGCTTGGTCTTGGTGACGGTTCTTTCAATACAACGCCCGATGCGCGTCGCAAGTACATCCGTTTTGATGGCACCTGCGCACAGGCTGAAGTTAATGGTCAGGCTTTCCGTGTGAAAGACTGGAGCGCTGGCGGCATTTCGTTTGATGCAGCACCAGGCTCGGTCAAGGCCGGTGACAGCTTTGATGTGGTTGTTCGTTTTTCTTTCGCGCACGAAACCGTCAGCATGCGCCAGCAGGCACGTGTTGTACGCTCGGCCAACCGCGGTGTTGCCGCACAATTCGCGCCAATGACGGCAGATGACCGCCGTATGTTTGACCGCATTGTTGACAGCTATCACGCACAGAGCTTTTTCCAGTCGCAAGTCGCCTGATTTAAACAGGCTTCGTCAAGCGCAAGGGGAGGCGCTGGTACGTGGGATCTTTTATTGCCTTGTTGCTGATGATCGGGCTTTTGGTCCTGTGGTGCTTTTTTAAATTCCCACCGCGTTTTGCCCCTCCTGAACACGTGCGTCTTTTTAATATCATGGCGCTTTGCTTTTGCGCATTCCTGTGCCTGATGTGGGTTATCCGCGTGCGCGTCAATCTGGTTGGCACCTATGACGAAAAATGGCTGCCAGAGCTGACCACGGTTGGTATTCTGGCGATTGAAATCGTTGTGCTGGGGGCCTTTTTTCTGGCGCGCAATTTCTGGCTGTTCAAGCCAAAACGTCGCTTTTAACTGATGGCCCTTGCATCCTGCCAGATTTCACCCGCACCACATGTCGCAGACCTGTTGCTTGATATCGGCGTGGTCGGGGTGAATGTCGAAAAGCCGTTTATCTTTACCTCCGGCTGGGCAAGCCCTGTTTATACCGATTGCCGCAAAATTATCTCCGCCCTTCAAGCGCGCCGCCAAATCATGTCGATGGCGGCAGACCTGCTGACGCGCGGTGGTGTTGCCGATAAAATTGATTTTATCGCTGGTGGTGAAACGGCAGGTATCGCCTATGCCGCGTGGCTGTCAGAGCTGCTTGATAAACCGATGTTGTATGTGCGCAAAAAACCAAAAGGGTTTGGGCGCATGGCACAGATCGAAGGCGAAATGCCCGAAGGCAGCCGCGTGTTGCTGGTTGAAGATTTAACGACCGATGGTGCCAGCAAGGTGCATTTTGCCAAAGCCCTGCGTGATGCGGGCGGTGTTATTGAAGATGTGTTTTCGGTTTTCTATTACGGCATCATGCCCGATGCACAGCGTCAATTATCAGATGCAGGCCTGACCCTGCATCATCTTTGCACATGGCATGATTTGCTGGCTGCGGCCAAACGCCGCAAGTTCTGGCCCGAAGCCACGCTGGTCGAAATCGAAGCGTTTTTGACCAATCCCGCAAGCTGGTCCGCCGCAAACGGTGGTAAATAGCGCTGTTCGCGCAGGGCGGAAAATAGCGCCGTTCGCGCTTAGGCG
>JBEIPH010000151.1:0-4226 GCA_040377115.1 Micavibrio sp.
TATCAAAGCGTTATGCATCGCACCGGGCAAAGTCCGTTTTATACGCCGCTGCTGGGCGCACTGGGGATCCTTTGTTCTGTTTTACTCGGGGGCTGCCTGCCTTCGGGAGAACAGGACGTTAATACCGAACTTTTCAAAGATAAAACCGAAATGGCGGCCAAATCGACCAGCCTGAAACACGGCATGAACAAAAAGCAGGCGTTGGAAGCGCTGGGCGTACCAGAGGATCGGTTTGAGCGAATGAGCCTGCAGGACATTCAGCTGTCGATGTACGGCAACTCGATGGTGCAAGGCTCGCCCGAACAGCTGGAGCAGTTCAGACGGCGTATTCAGGCCTATGACGGCTATTCCCTGCCCTACCGCGAAATCAAGAGCAGCAGCAGCCTTGGCTTTGGTAAAATGAAGGTTGAAAAGACCGGCCACGACCTGCGTCTGGTACTGATATTCGAGCGTGACCGGCTGGTGCGTTCCGCCCTTGAAGGCACGCATACCGTCAATCAGGTGGAAGACAAGTACATGTGGGATAGCCTGATCAGCAAGGGTATTGGGTCAGCGTTCTAATTTCTCTTAATTACGTAAAACAATAAAGCCGCGCCAGTCACCACTGGCGCGGCTTGACTCTATATGCATCCCCGCGTAGTTTCACAGCGCTTTTCCAGTGCATCGCAACAAGAGGATGCTTAATGTCTCAACCACCTGAAGACCTTGGGCAAAAAATCAAGGCAGCACGAGAAAAGCATGGCCTTGAAACAACGCCACAAGACGACCGCGCGAAACAAAGCGGATCATCTTCGGCGGCGGCAATGAGGGTCGCAACTGATTTGGTTGCAGCACTGGTTGTCGGAACGTTTCTGGGGTACTGGCTGGATGAATGGTTAGGCACGCGCCCGCTGTTCATGATTGCAATGTTCTTTATCGGTTTTGCTGCCGGTTTCTTGAACATCTATCGCAGCCAAACTGGCCAAACTTTTCGTATCGGCACGGGGTCGATCAGAAAAGAACCTAACAATGATAAAAACGACCAAACAGGGAATTAAACAACGTGTCTGCCAATCCTCTTGAGCAGTTTGTTATCAAGCCGATCATTCCACTGGAAATCGGCGGCTATGATATCTCTTTTACCCAATCGTCACTGTGGATGGGCATTGCCGTTATTTGCGCAACCCTGCTGATGACACTGACGATGCGCGGCAAGGCTGTGGTGCCAGGCCGCTGGCAGAACGTTGCCGAAATGATGTACGAATTCATCGCCGGCATGGTGCACGAAAATCTTGGTCACGAAGGCCGCCGTTACTTCCCGCTGGTATTCACCGTCTTTATCCTTGTGCTGATGGGTAACCTGCTGGGCATGGTTCCCTATTCTTTCACCTTCACCAGCCATATCGTTGTGACAGGTACTTTGGCGCTGATCGTTTTCGGTCTGGCCACCCTTGTTGGCTTTATGCGCCACGGCCTGCATTTCCTGACGCTGTTTGTGCCAGCTGGCGTGCCTTTGGCACTTGCCCCGCTGATCGCGGCGATCGAGGTTGTTTCCTACCTTTCACGCCCCATCAGTCTGGCGATGCGTCTTTTCGCCAACATGATGGCGGGTCACACCATGCTTAAAGTTTTTGCCGGTTTCAGCGTCACGCTTGGCGTTGTTCTCGGTGTTTTGCCACTGGTCGTTAATATCGCGCTGGTTGGGCTCGAGATCATGATTGCCTGCATTCAGGCTTACGTGTTCTCGGTACTGACCTGCCTTTATCTTAAGGACGCCATCGAGCTTCACTAAGACTGGTGGATTAAAACAAGACAACAATAACCGATCAACAACCACGAACTTAAAAAAGGACACACTCAAATGGATGCAGCAGCAGCAAAACTCATCGGCGCCGGCATTGCCGTTCTCCCTCTTCTGGGCGTCGGTATCGGCCTGGGTATGCTTTTCTCCAGCGTCATCTCGACCATGGGCCGCAATCCTTCCGTCGCTGACAGCGTCAAGGGCGCGGGCCTGCTTTACTTTGCTCTCGTAGAAGCCATCGCGCTCTTCGCGTTGGTTATCGCCCTGCTGATCCTCTTCGTATTCTAAGGATATGGCTTAAACGGTCGGGGCGGGTGCTAAAAACAAATGACGCCCGCCCCGCCGTGAAGCCAGCCAGATACGACGAAGACAACAGATTTAAACCACGGATGCCAAACAAGATGATCACCGCCAAGCACGCCCTTCTCTGCCTTGCCGCCGCTTTCTGCCTGCTGACCCTGACGGGCGGCACAGTCGTGGCACAAGAAGCCGCCGCCACAGAAAACGTGGTGGCACCGGTTATGATCATGGATGCCCCCCCAACCGAAGAAGGCGCCAGCCTTATTATTTCAGCTGATGGAACCCTTGTTCCTGCGGATACGCTTGTTGCGCCAGAAGCGCATGGCGAAGAAGCACATGGCGGCGGCGGCGGTGGCTTCCCCCAGCTTGATGTCAGCACCTACAGCAGCCAGATTTTTTGGCTGATCGTTTCATTCGCCCTTCTCTACACCCTGATGTCGCGTCTTGCCCTGCCGCGCATCAACGAGGTGATCGACCTGCGCCAGACGCAGCTTAACTGCAACCTTGACCGCGCAACGCAGCTCAATGACGAAGCGGGCAAGATGAAAGCGGAATTTGAAAAACTTCTTGGCAATGCCCAAGCCAGCGCCAAAGCCGCCGTTGACGAAGTTGAGCAAAAAGTGAACGAACGCATGGCACAAGAAGGCGCCAAGTTTGCCGACCATGCCCGCGCACGGATTGCCGAAGTAGAAATCTCAATCACCAAAGCCAAAACCGAGGCGCTTGCCTCGCTTGGTGATATTGCTGCAGATGTTGCTGTTGATATGGTTGCCCGCGTATCTGGCGCCAACATCAGCAAGACAGACGCCAAAACCGCCGTTCAGCGCCATCTGGCCAAAGCCTAAGGAAGAAACATCATGGATAACCCTGGTCTGCTTGGTGATACAAAATTCTGGATCCTGCTGTCGACAGCCGCTTTTGCTGGCATCGCCTACATCAAAGGTCGCAAACCGATCCTTGACCTGCTTGATGCACGTACAGCCCGCATCAAAGCCGAACTGGATGAAGCCGAGCGCCTGCGCGAAGAAGCACAAGACCTGCTCTGCGCAACCCAGCGTCAGCACCGCGAAGCACTGCAAACAGCGCAGCGCATTATCGAAGGCGCCAAAGAAACCGCTGAACGCGTTGAAAAAGAATCTATCCGCAAACTGGAAGAACAGCAAAAACGCCGTGAAGCACAGCTGATGGAGCGTATTTCACGCGCCGAAGCAGCCGCCGTTGCTGAACTGCGCAATCAAGCTGCCCGTCTTGCCAGTGCCGCTGCCGAAGATCTGCTGCGCGATGCCAGCGCCAAAAATGGCGCCACGCTGGTCAACGAAGCGATTGCCGAAATCCCCAACCGTTTGAATTAAAGACCGCGACTGCGCGTCAGTTGTGCATAGGCCGCGCCTTTTTGGGCGGCCATGTCTGTTTTGTCAATTTCAGCAAATCTTGGCTCTTCGCCTTCGGGTTTAACCCAGCCTGAAACCAGACGCCCCTCGTCCTTTGCCTGGCGGCAAAGCTGCCAGAATTCTTTCATCTTGTCGGTATCAGGCAGCGCGCTGCCTTCTGGCCACGCATCAGCAAAAGCCTGTCGCAAGTCGGCATACAGTTTTTGCTGCGGATCGTTTGCCAGCGCTTTGCGCACGGGCTCTACTTCCTTGTTCAGCCATTCAACCGCCAGACGGTCAATCACCACGGGAACACCCTTGGGAAACTCGGGTGTCTTTAATGGTAGATAGCCATTGTTTCCTGTTTGCTGGTCACCGTAATAAATGCCATCTGCCCTAAGCTCTTGCGCAAGCTTGGCTGACAGCGTTTGATCTTTTGATCCATGACAGCCTGGGCAAACTTCGAGGATATAATTCTCGCCAATCTCTCTGCTGGCTATTGGCTGCAAAATCGATGGATGGTTTATGCGGCGGTAAGAAAACATCGATTGCTTTGCTTCAATACGCAGCACAACGCCGTGGTCATCCATAAAAATAATCGGGCCTTCTGTACCGGGCATGGCTGTTTTGCCATCAGGCACAGGCAGCCCCATCCCGCTGATCACCTTGAGCAAATAGGAAATACCTTCTTCGTCAAAAGACCAATAACCGTTGTTGCGCAAAAATCGGCGCAAGTTGACTTCTTCGGCATGGGTTGCTGAGGCTTGCTTGGTGAA
>JBEIPH010000158.1:0-4072 GCA_040377115.1 Micavibrio sp.
GATTGCATGTCGGGGTATTGCAGTTTGCAGGCGACATTGCGCCCGTCATGCAGGCGCGCGCGGTGTACTTGGCCCAGCGAGGCGGCGGCCGCGGCCTGTTGTTCAAATTGCGCGAATTTTTTCTCCCATCCCGCACCCAGTTCGGCAATCATGCGGCGCCTAACAAAGGGCCAGCCCATGGGTGGGGCTTGGCTTTGCAGTTTTTGCAGTTCGGCTGCGTATTCTTTTGGCAGGGCGTTGGGGATGGTTGATAACAGCTGCGCAACCTTAAGCAGCGGGCCTTTTAAATCACCCAAAGATTGCATTAATTGTTTGGCGTGATCGGGCTTGTCGATATCTAGACCCAGAAATTTCTGTCCCGCCAGCTTTGCGGCCAAGCCTGTGGCGGTGGCGGATACCCGCGCGTATCTTTTGACGCGTCCGGTGAAATGACTTTTTTCGCTAGCGGGGCTCGATTTCTTTTTGCTTTTGTCTTTGTCGCCTGACGGTTTGCGCGCCATAAGGTCTTACCCGCGGTAAATAGAAATGCGGTCACGGCCATTTTTCTTGGCCTCATAGACAGCGCTGTCAGCGCGGCCAAGCGGACCATCAATAGCAATTTCACCATCCCTGTATTGCGACAGGCCAATGCTGACGGTGGTTGTTATGTTTTGATCCCCTGAGGTCACGATCATCTCGGCCATCTGGCGGCGCAGGCGCTCGGCAATAATCGCCGCACCTTCGACATCGGTTTCAGGCAGCAGGGCGACAAATTCCTCGCCACCCCAGCGGGCAAAGATGTCTACGTTGCGCAGGGTGTTGCTGCACATCTGCGTAAAGCGCTGCAACACACGATCACCCGCGGCGTGGCCATAAATATCATTCAGCTTTTTGAAATGATCAAGGTCACACATCAGCAACGATAGGGGATGGCTGTAACGCACAGCCCGCAGGGCCTCGCGCTCGGCAATAGCCGTAAATTCACGGCGGTTAAAGGCACCTGTTAACGGGTCGGTCGCCGCCAGACGCAGCAGTTCGTCTTCGGTTTGTTTGTCCTTGCTGATGTCGCGCACAATGGCGCCGTAGTAAGGCTGACCCTGATAAGACAGGCGCATGATTTGCACACTGGCAATAAACTCGCTGCCATCCTTGCGACGTCCGTGGATCTGGCGCGCACGTTCGCCCATGTGACGGGTATTAGCCTTGCCTGCGCCAAATTCATCCACCATCACGCCATGGGCAAGATGAAATCTTTCCGGGATCAGCATATCAAGGGACAAGCCAAGTGCCTCGCCCGTGCCATAGCCAAAGATACGGCTGGCCCCATCATTAAACATGACGATGGTTTGATAACGGTCAATCACCACCACAGCATCATCGGCAATCCGCATCATATCTGCGGAAAGAGAGAGCTGTTTTGCTTTTTGACCGAAAAACCACATTGCTTTATTAACCGTTCGTTAAGTAACCAGTCTGTTTTTAGCAGTATGCCGCCCTTTTTCCAATGGTCAAAAGTGCCGGCGCGACTTAAAATAGAAAGAGAAAGGCTTTTGACAACCATGCCAGCAAAACCGCGCAGCAAACCCACGCCAGACCATGACGCCATGACCGCCAAGCGCGACCGCTGGTTGCTGGCCGCCCTGCCCGATGTGCCTTTTGATGGCTGGACCCCTGCCCTGATGGCGCGGGCATGTGAAAAATCGGGTGTCGATGCCGCCGCTATTTTCCCGCGCGGGATGACACAGGCCCTTGACCATTTTGCCGATTGGGCTGATCGCGCCATGTTGGCCCACCTTGAAACACTTGACCTTCAAAACATGCGGGTGCGCGACCGTATCGCCGCCGGGGTGATGGCCAGATTAAACACCCTTGCCCCGCACAAGCAGGCCGTCAACGCCGCGATGGGACAAGGATTGCGCCCCCGCGTATTTGCGTCGCGCCCGCGCTGGCTGTGGCGCACGGCTGATCGTCTGTGGTGGGCGGCGGGTGACAACGCCACCGATTATAATCACTACAGCAAAAGATTTCTGCTGTCGGGGGTGATTGCCTCAACCACTTTGTTCTGGCTGGCCGATAGCTCAACCAACCACGAAGAAACCCGCGGGTTTCTTGACCGTCGACTTGACGAGGTTTTAAAAGTTGGCCGTGGCCTTGGTCAATTGATTGCCCGCCTTGGTGGCAAGACGGCGGCTGTTCTTTTTGCGGGACTGCTGTTTCATACAAGCCCGAGCCAGGCAGCACCACTGGTATGCCCACAAGACACCAGCGGCCCTGTAACAATTGAATTCACCCACAGCGAACCAAGCGTCACCCACAGCCTGAGCCACCAAGACCTTGGCAAGTTTAGTGTTTCAACCACGTTTTCCCATCACCGCGACGAAGTATTTTTGACTGGCGGCATCACCGAGAGTAATATCAAATCGAATTTCGAGGTCAGCTTTAACCAGCGCAGCGACCGCAACACGGGCGAGACCTGTATTTCAATCAACAAAATCGTGATGAAGTTAAGTTATGAACCGGTGGTGCATATCGCCAGCAACTTTCCCCGCGACAGCTGCCAGTTTGCCACCACATGGGAACATGAATTGCGCCACGTCAACACCGACCTGCTGACACTGCAAGAGCGCGGTCGTTTGTTGCAACAAGCAGCCCAAGGTGTTGCCAGCCAGATTAAAACCATCGGGCCGGTGCCAAAAAGTGACGTCAAAAGAGTACAGCAAGAAGTCATTGCCCGCATCGACACCGCGGTCAGCGGCGCATTTGATGAAATTGACCGCCTGCGCATGCAGCGCCAACAGCTGATTGACACCCGCGAAGAATACATGCGCCTGTCAAAAGCCTGCCCACCAGCCCACGCCGGTAAGCAAAAACGCTAAGCCTTAATCCTTATGCCAGCAATATACAGCCCGAACTATTTTCGCATGGTTTCGCCATGCTGAAATACCTATTCATGGATATATCGGCTGACGAACAAAACAAAGGATATATATCATGGGACGCGGACTTCTTCTTTGGCTGGTGGGCGTGCCCATTCCAATCATCATTATTCTGGCCCTGATTTTTAACTAGGCGTAGCCGGACTGTCGCTTTCACTTGCGCTTAAAAATCCTGCGAAATGGATAGAGGAGCTGCCCCTTGAAACCGGCAGGATATTCGCGCTGCTCGCTTTTGTTCAGGCCATATACTTGCGGCAGGGCTTTTTCAGGGTGGTAATAGGTGCCGAAAATGACATCGAGCAACGAGAAAATCCCGCAAAAGTTTTTATCATAGGCAGCTTTTTCATTGGCGTGATGCCAGCGGTGAAAAACGGGCGAGGCCAAGACATAGCGCAGCGGCCTTGGGTAGGTGACGTTTATATTGGCGTGTAAAAAATAGTTATAAAAGATCGAGGCGAGAATGGCATAGATAATCGCCTCTGACTCAAACCCAAAGACGTACATAAAGCTGGCGTCGATAAAAACGGCAATGCAGATTTCAACGGGGTGCAGACGCAGGGCGGTAATCCAGCTGAGATGCTCGGCACTGTGATGGATGGCGTGCACAGGCCAGAAAAACCGGTGCATCAGACGGTGCCGCCAATAGGTTGAAAAATCGATAAACAACAACCCGATAATAACCTGCAGCCAGATCGGCGCCATCGAGACATAACTGTCAGACAGCAAATAGGGGAAATTATAGTTTGCCGCAATAATCCCCAAATATCCGCCAATCAACCCCAGTAGCGGCGCGACCAACAGCTTGTTAAAGGCAGCAAAGCCCAGCTCTTCTTTGAATTCGGGCTTGATAAAACCGATGCGTTCAGCAGGGCGGATTTTTTCGACGACAAAAAACACCGCCGCCGCCAAAACGATCTGCACCACAAAAGATGTGCTGTTTTCAAGAATTTGTTGGGTGAAGTCGGTCATGTATATTTTTTAGCAGTTTCGCATGGATAGTAAAATCTTAAAAGGCTACAGACCTGCAGCGTGCATTTCTGAGCGCAGGGCGTGGATAGTTCTGGATGGCGGGAATGAATGGTGGAGCTGATCGGGATCGAACCGACGACCTCTTGCATGCCATGCAAGCGCTCTCCCAGCTGAGCTACAGCCCCACA
>JBEIPH010000263.1:0-2176 GCA_040377115.1 Micavibrio sp.
CGCCTTTTTCACATGGGCAAGGCTGGTACCGGGCAGTTTGATATCTGCGGCCTGTCCGCTCATGTGCAGGCTGTTTTTGGCAACACCTTCACCATGACGACGCAGCATGGCGTTTGACTTGGGCGAGCGATAGCCAGACAGCACTTCAAACCCGCCAAGATTATCAACGCGGTTTTGCAGCACATATAAAATGTCCATCAAACGGGGGTCGATCGGAAAGCGCTCACCCGTGCGGTGGTCACGCATAACCGACTTAATGCCCGAAAAGGCATCTGGCAGGTAACGGCCACCGGCCCAATACGTGCCACGGAAAACTTCGCCTGTGTGTTGGTTGCGCAGTTTAATGTCACGCCCACCCATGCTGGCGGCAGCCTGCTGTGCTTGCGCCAGCGCTGTGCCGGGCAACATCAGGCCAAGAGTCGCAACAGCACCCGCGGTCAGACCAAAACGCAAGAAACCGCGACGATCAGCGGCAACTTGTTCGGCCGTCTTTTCGTTGCGCATCATCAGGCCATCAGCTGAAAACATCGTCATCGGTGCTATACCTGCAAATTGTTAATACTTCTTTAATTACCAAAACGCCGATTGCACTTTTTTTCAAGCAAAAAAGCATATTTATGACATAACCCTAAAACGATCGTATAAAAAACGCCGCTTATCGCTGATTATGGTATTAAATATAGTCTTCGGGATTTTTAACCGCGCCACGCTCGGACAGCGATTTGGCCTCGTTGATCACGCGGCGGAATTCAATCGGGGCCTCAATGGGTGGCAGCGTTACTTCACCAACACCCATGCCGCGAATGATCACGATACCGTAACCAACGATACGCGCCAACGCGCCCTGACGTACCGACACACCTTCGATACGATCAATATTAAGCTCGCCCACATGGCGGGCGATCAAGCCTTTTTTATAGACCAGACGTTCGGTGGTGATGGCGATTTCTGTTGTCGCCTTGACGATCATCATGTGCGCAAAAAAGAATAGCCCCAGCACAAAAAACCCGAGAATGCTAAAACGCAGCAATGGATTAAGGCTCCACAACACTTGCAGATAGCCACCCTTGGCTTTGACAGTTTGATCCCAGGCTTGTTTGTACAGTTCATCTGGCAGGCCAGGGAAATAATCGCGGATGGCTGAATTAATCTCCCACCACACGGCGGCATAGCCAACCAGAATGGCCCCCGCCATGCCAAACAAAATCCAGAACACTGCCTGCAGGGTGTACATCCAGTGAAAGCGGGCCCCTAAAAGAATTTCTTCTTGTGGCCCCAATGATTGCTGGACGTAGAGCATAAATTAATCCCCCAGACAAATGCCAAGCGCGCGGGCGGTTTTAACCAGCGCGCCATCAAGATCAACTGCCTGATAGCTGGCAATCGCATCTTCAATTGCCACGTCAATCACCTGACGGTTTGACCAGGCGACCAGACGGTTTGATTTACCCTGCGCCACCAGTTCAACCGCATGAACACCAAAGGCCGCCGCCAAAACACGGTCGGTATGAATGGGCGGTGCGCCGCGCAACACATGGCCAAGCACGGTGACGCGCGTTTCAAAACCTGTGGCATCCGATATTTGTGCGCCAACATAATGGCCCACACCGCCATAACGCTTCTCGCCGCCGGAATGTTCCACCTTCATACCGTCCCCACCTTTTTGCTTGGCGGCTTCGGATACGACAACCAGCGCAAAATTACGGCCATCATCGCGGATCTGGCGAATTTTGCTGGTTACTTTTTCAATGTCATAGGGAATTTCAGGCAGCAGGATCACATCGGCGCCACCTGCGACACCGCAGCTGAGCGCGACGTGCCCTGCATCGCGGCCCATCACTTCCAGCACCATGACGCGGTCATGGCTGGCGGCCGTGGGCTGCAAACGGTCAAGCGCCTCGGTCGCCACATAGGCCGCCGTTTCAAAACCGATGGAAATTTCTGTTTTGCCGACATCGTTATCCATGGTCTTGGGGATACCGATCAGCTTGAAGTTGCCGCGCGTTGCCAGCGTTTTGAGGATCTCCATACTTCCGTCACCGCCGATCCCGATCAGCGTGTCGATTTCAAGGTCGCGGATACCGGCAATGATATCGTCAGACAAATCTTTGAAAGAACCATCGGGCATAGCGAACTTAAAGGGATTGCCCTTGTTGGTGGTGCCCAAAATGGTGCC
>JBEIPH010000024.1:0-8552 GCA_040377115.1 Micavibrio sp.
CAAGGGCGCGTTGTGTTTCAAGCGGCTGGCGCAGCGCTTCGAGTGTGCCACGCTGAAACTCCGGCAATTCATCCAGAAACAACACGCCGTGGTGTGCCAGCGAAATTTCCCCTGGTTTGGCGCGCATACCGCCACCGATAATCGAGGGGGTTGAGGCCGTGTGGTGCGGATCACGAAACGGGCGGGTACGCACCAGCCCACCGCTATCAAGCGCACCGGCGATGGAATGGATCATTGATACTTCAAGTGCTTCGGCGGGTTCAAGCGGCGGCAAAATCCCCGCAAGCCTTGCAGCCAGCATTGATTTACCAGACCCCGGTGGGCCGATCATCAGCAAATGGTGGCCACCAGCGGCAGCAATTTCAAGCGCACGTTTGGCGCTTTCTTGTCCCTTGATGTCAGCGAGATCAAGCTTTTTACCCACCGCTGCTTCGGCAATTTGCGCTTGCGGACGGCTAAGCACCTGAATGCCCTTCATGTGATTAAGAAGCGCCACCAGATTAAGCGGGGCGAGCACATCAATATCACCTGCCCACACGGCCTCTCCACCACAGGTGTTAGGGCAGATCACCCCTTGCCCGCGTGCTGCCGCGGTGATGGCGGCGGGCAACACACCCGCCACTTGGCGGATTGATCCATCAAGGCCAAGTTCACCCAGCACCAGATATTGCGCCAATTCCTCGGCGGGGAACACGCCCATGCCGGCCAACACACCAAGGGCGATGGGCAAATCAAAATGGCTGCCCTCTTTGGTGACATCAGCAGGGGCAAGATTGATGGTGACGCGCTTGGCGGGCAGGGCCAGCCCGATGGCGTGGAGTGCGGCGCGCACACGCTCGCGGCTTTCACCCACCGCCTTGTCAGGAAGGCCGACAATGGTGAATTGCGGCAGGCCAGGGCTGATTTGCACCTGCACCTCGATATCGAGGACCTCAACGCCCTGAAAGGCGACGGTGTTAACGCGCGTGACCATGCTGTTTGACCTTGGTTAAACTCAATCTTGTTTGTACATGAAATGTTCTTGTTGGGCAATTTTTGAAATAGGTATAAATAACAGGTATATAGATCTACATGATTGACATAAACCATTCGCCTATATAGTCTGTGGCGACTGTTTTCAACACGGGCCACAGCACCATGACCAAGAAGGCTTATTTCTTTATCGGTACCGACCGCGCGACACACGCGGGTTATGCCGATTATATGCAGGCACTGGGCCTTGCGCTTCAGGGGATTGATGCCGATGTTTATGCGGCGCGTACATCTGGCGGGCTTGGCCATGGTATCACGCGCGGATTGCCAACCGATAACGCAGGCTATGACATGTTGCCAGCGCTCGACATGGCAAGTGCGCGCACTGTTCTGGCGCGTTACGATGAAATCCATGTGGTTGCATTGGGCCAACCCTCCCTGCAGGCACTTGACCAAGCCGCCCACGCGCTGAGCGCTGGGGGCAAGCGTATTGAATCAAGCGCTGTGCTGCATCTGGTTGACACGAACGATGTCGCGCTATTGTGGCAACTGGATGCCACTGTTTATGCACCCATTGAACACGCACCGCAGAACCTTGACCTTGTCACCCTGCCCTGCGTACCACATACCGCAACCCTTATGGCTTGCGAGGCTGAGGCCGCAAAATTTGCACAAACCCAAAATGGCCAGACCATGGCGCAAATCAACCGCGTGGGCGCGGCCTTTGCCTGTGCTGTCGTTAATGCCGGATTTACAAGCGCTGAAGGCGACCACACCCCTTATCAGGCAAGCGAGGCTTTTGCCCAGGGTTTCGCCCTTGGCCGCGACATGGCGCCAAACACACATTTGCTGTTGATGCACGGCGGACCGCGCAATTTAAAAGACGAAGAAGCAGGCGAGAAAACCCTTGATGCTTTTCAAAATGGGTATCTGCGCGGTCAGGGCGAGCAAAAAGCCACACCAAAAGTATTAAGCGAGCGTTTTAACACCGCTGCCAAATATAACGCCATCAAGGCGGCCATTGCCCTTAGCCACAATACAGGTTGTGCTGCCTTTATTTCAAACGCCGAAGGTTACGGCACGATGGATGCAGCCCTTGCCCTGACACCCCCTGGCCTGCCACTGGGTATGTTTCCGTTTACCGCCGAAGAACGCGATGCAACCGGCCAGCGCCGCGCCAACACACAAAAATATAACGAGCGCGGGATTGACTGGCTGGAAGTTGACGCAAAAGGCCAGTTGCAAAAACGCTATGGCGGCCCACGCGCTGCAGTCAAAAAACCCGCAGACCCCGCGCGTATTATCCTTGAAAAACTTGGCGTGATCGCGCGCCCTGCCGAAAAGAAACCCCATGCCCCAACCCTTTAAACCGCCAGTACCCAAAGGCTATGTGACCTATGCGGTTTTTCATGTGCATGAAAAAGGGCAACAGGGCCTGCGCGCCAAACTGGTCGAGGTCAAGGATCGCAACCTTGCCACGCTTGATTTCCCACCCGAGGCACATGAGTTTTATTTCTGCGATGCGCCATCACTGAAAGACACGCGCGACCCGTTGCGTGATGAAACCAATCTGTCTGCATACTACGCCATCGCCAGCGAGATCATTACATCAGATGAGCTGATTGCGCGGTTAACGGAAAAAGGCGTGATCCTGAAAAACCCGCCCAAACAAACGCGCCGCAACAAGCAAGGCAATCTGCTTAAAAAAGATGTGCAGCACAGCATCTGGCTGCACAAGGCGAAAAGTACGCCCTATCATGCCATCGCGCCCAACGGGGTTATCACACAGCTAAGCAAACATTTTTGCCACACGGTGATTGATACAGATAAAAACATCATGATGGTCTGGGGTGATAAAACACCCTACAGGTGGAAGGCAGGCGAAAAACCACCCTCACCGGAGCTGCGCAAGCCCGCAGGCCGCGTGGTCTTTAAACCGTAAAATCAGTGAACCTGATATTCAGCACTGGCAAAGGCCAGATCGCCCGGCGTGATCAGTTTTTTTGACCCGACTTCGACGGAATGCAGACGGCCTTCGATGCGCTTGCTCCAAAAATCCAGAAAGCGTTTGAGCTCGGGGAAGTGAGGGGCAAGGTCGTATTCCTGCCAGATATAGCTTTGCAAAAGCTTGGGATGGTCTGGCAAATGATAGAGAATATGCGCCGTTGTCAGACGGTAGTCTTGCAGTTGTAGTGTTAAATTTGCCATATTCTTAAAACTCCTCTTTCGAATCTGGCTGCAGACCTTTGCGGAAGTAACATTCTGCTACTTCTATTTAATCATATATTACCAAATTGCTGTTAAAAAAGTTTGAAATCAGATGGTTAGCACTCTTTTACCCTGAGTGCCAATATGCGCGCAAATAAGGGCGCTTTCCTTGAAAAAATAAGCGTTTAGGGCTACATATCTGGCACTCGCGGCGGGTGAGTGCTCATGGTGAGGTTCCCCCGTTTTGACTATCCCGCGAGCTGTCATATTGGAGTAAATCATCATGACCAAATTCCGTCCCCTCCACGACCGCGTCCTGCTGCGTCGGCTTGAAAGCGATGCAAAGACAGCCGGTGGCATTATCATCCCCGACACCGCCAAAGAAAAACCAGCACAGGGCGAAGTTGTCGCTGTTGGTACCGGCGTGCGCGACGATCACGGCAAACTGCAGCCTCTGGCTGTTAACACCGGCGACATCGTTTTGTTTTCAAAATGGTCCGGCACCGAAGTAACCCTCGATGGCGAAGAACTGCTGGTGGTGAAAGAGTCCGACATCATGGGCATCATCGAAGGCAAAAAGGCCAAAAAGGCTGCTTAAGCCCACAACGAAAAATTCTTACAGGAGTAATAAACAATGGCTGCTAAAGACGTAAAATTCTCGGCCGATGCACGTACAGCAATGCTCAAGGGTGTTGATACCCTTGCCAACGCTGTCAAAGTCACACTGGGTCCAAAAGGCCGCAACGTGGTTATCCAAAAATCCTATGGCGCTCCACGCATCACCAAAGACGGTGTTAGCGTTGCCAAAGAAATCGAGCTGGAAAACAGCCTCGAGAACATGGGCGCACAGATGGTTCGCGAAGTTGCGAGCAAATCAAACGACCTCGCTGGTGACGGCACCACCACCGCAACCGTTCTGGCACAAGCCATCTTCCGCGAAGGCGTGAAGGCAGTTGCTGCCGGCATGAACCCGATGGACCTCAAGCGCGGTATCGATATGGCTGTTGAAGCTGTTGTCGAAGACATCAAAAAACGCGCCAAGAGCATTTCTTCCAACGCTGAAATCGCACAAGTTGGCACCATTTCTGCCAACGGCGACATCGAAGTTGGCAAGATGCTGGCCGAAGCGATGAAAAAAGTTGGTAACGAGGGCGTTATCACCGTTGAAGAAGCCAAGTCGTTTGACACCGAACTGGATGTTGTTGAAGGCATGCAGTTTGACCGTGGCTACCTCAGCCCCTATTTCATCACCAACGCAGACAAAATGGTTTGCGAGATGGACAGCCCCTATATCCTGTTCTTTGACAAAAAGCTCAGCAACCTGCAAAGCATGCTGCCGATCCTGGAAGCTGTCGTTCAGTCAGGCAAACCCCTGCTGATCGTTGCCGAAGACGTCGAAGGCGAAGCACTGGCAACACTGGTGGTCAACAAACTGCGCGGTGGCCTGAAAGTGGCGGCCGTGAAGGCACCTGGCTTTGGCGATCGCCGCAAAGCGATGCTGGAAGACATGGCTATCCTGACCGGTGGCGAAGTGATCTCTGAAGAACTGGGCATCAAGCTTGAGAGCGTTACGCTCAACCAGCTGGGTCGCGCGAAAAAAGTCCGCATCACCAAAGATGACACCACTGTCATCGGCGGTCAGGGTGCCAAAAAGGACATCGAGGCCCGCGTTAACCAGATCAAAACCCAGATCGAAGAAACCACCTCTGACTACGATCGCGAAAAACTGCAAGAACGTCTGGCCAAACTGGCTGGCGGCGTTGCCGTTATCCGCGTTGGTGGTGCAACCGAGGTTGAAGTGAAAGAAAAGAAAGACCGCGTTGACGATGCGTACCACGCAACCAAAGCGGCCGTTCAGGAAGGTATCATTGCAGGCGGCGGCGTCGCTCTGCTGTATGCCAAACGCGCCCTGAAGAGCCTCAAGCCTGTGAACCGCGATCAGGAAGTCGGCATCGAGATCATCGCAAAAGCGCTCGAAGCCCCCATCCGCCAGATCGCTTTCAACGCTGGCGTTGAAGGTTCTATCGTAGTCGGCAAACTGACCGAGCAAAAAGAAGCCACCTTTGGCTACGATGCTCAGAAAGACACCTATGTCGATATGATCAAGGCCGGCATCATCGATCCTGTAAAAGTCGTGCGCACTGCCATCCAAGGTGCAGCGTCTATCGCAGGTCTGATGATCACGACCGAAGCCACCATCACCGACCTGCCCAAAAAAGATGAAGGCCACAGCCACGCAGCTGGCGGCGGCATGGGCGGCATGGACGGCATGATGTAATCGCCTGAAGCTTGACCAATCAAAGGGCCAGTGGAAACGCTGGCCCTTTTTTTGTGCCGCGCCCCACCCGGATAAAATCCATTTTTGTTATTTAAACCAGTGTATTAGAAAATATATGTTTACATATTATCCGCATCTTTTATAGTACTTCCACCTTCATAATCAGCCAAGGAACGATTCCCCATGAAAAGCTTTTCTGCCAGAAAATTACTCCCCGCCTTTGCCCTCAGCGCCGCCGCAGCCCTCAGCCTTTCTGCCTGCGCCCCACCAGTTGAAGAAGAAGCCCCCGCAACCGAAGCACCTGCCGCCGCCGCACCAGCTGCTGCACAAGCGCCTGCCGAAGCAAGCGTACCTGCGGATAATCCGGTAACCCAAATTAATGTAAACAAAGAAAGCTGCCTTGTTGCCACCGGCTACGACAACAGCCGCGAAACCAACGATGCCGGAAAATATTTACAAGAAACTTTTGACTTCAACTATCAAATCGTTCGCCTTGACGTCACCAATGACACCAGCGGATCTGACGTGACTGTCAAATTTGACGACATCAAAGTTCATGCAACCCAAGAACGCATCCGCAATTTTTACAGAGCGCTGGGCCCAGACACCACTTGCCCGCAACCTCACTTCCCTGCTGCAGTTGATGCACCAGCGGCAACGACGGCGGCAACACCGACAGCGCCGCGTCGTTAAAAACGATACCTTTTTTACAAAAAGTCCGCGCCAGCAATGGGGCGGGCTTTTTGTTTATGGGCCTTTGTATTGGCGTGATTGCTTGATAAAGCGGTGGGCGGGCATATCGCGCGCAGCCAGCGCTTCTGACACGGTTGGCATGGTGTCGTGCGCAGGTATAGAAAAGCGTTTTTCAATTTCTTTTAGCAGCTTTTTGTTCTGCGCAGACAGTTCGGGCAGGGCCATGGCCTGCGCCACATTGCCAAAGGTATTCACGCCCAACGTCGCGCCAATCTCGCGAATATCAGCTAGACCCATCCGCACATAGACGGGGGGCATTTTATCTGAACGCGCACGTGCTTTTAAAATGCCTTCGTATTCGCGCAGGGCCAGATAGTGCCAAAGATCGCGCGCGGGATGGCGGCTTTTGGTGTCAAGCCAGTTGCCCTGGGCATTGGCAGCAAACACCGCAGCACGTGACAGGGTCAAACCAAGGTCTCCGCCACAATCAGCCCTGAGGCGTAAAAAATCCTGAACCCCAAGGGGCGTTCTATCAAGGACATTGGCACAACCAGGCTGCTTTTGCGCCAACAAGGACTGTAACCAAGCACCCTTGACGTAGGCATCTTGCTCCAGCCTTTCCTTGCGCTGCACATAGGCCAGCGGGCCAAGCGCGATGTCGCTGGCGGCATTAAAAGGATCGGTGTTCATGGCTGCGGCACTGCTGTATTGCAGCGCGTGGATATATTCATGGGTGCGCGCGGCAAAAAAGCGCGCCGGATCGCGGCTGACCGCTTGATTATAGGCGATGATGTTTTGAAAGCCTGACTGGCCTTTGTTTGGCGGCCAGATAAATCCACGGAAAACAGCATTCACGCGCAGGGCCTCATCAGCGATTTCGCGTGCGGCCACACGGTTAAAGGCACGACAAGCCACCTTGCCCACGGGCCCTGCCTGTGTATCCTCAAGCGCGCGCAACCAGCGCATGCTGCGCCGGACGCCCTGACGCAGCTGGGTATCGCTGATGTTATTTGTCGGATCGGCAGAACCGGTCATAAAAACAAACCTCGATTGGATATTTGGATTATAAATGACCGGATGAAAAACTTTAGGATTATTTAATTTTAAAAACTGGTATTTTTATAAGCCTGACCTAGATTATCCACAACGAATAGAGAATGCTGCAGTGCCAGAATTACCTGAAGTCGAAACAGTGATGCGCGGACTGGCCAAAGTTTTAAATGGCCGCAAGATCGCACGCGTGGATGTGTTTAGCAAAAAGCTGCGCCTACCTATTCCGCCTGCTTTAAAAAAACTGGCTGGTGAGCAAGTCACCAAGCTTGAACGTCGTGCGAAATATATTCTTGTCCCCTTTAAAAACGGGCAGATGATGATCTTGCACCTTGGCATGACAGGACGTGTCTTGATCGACCCCACGGAAAAAGAAAAGCATGATCATTTCAAAATAACCTTGGCTGATGGGCGGGTGATTGTTTACAACGACGCCCGCCGTTTTGGCTTGGTCGATGTCTGCGCCAAAGCAGACCTGTCGCGCCACCGCCTGTTTGCCCATCTGGGGCCAGAGCCCTTTTCAGATGACTTCAATCCCGCTTATCTATGCGCGCGCCTTGCCAGCCGTAAAACCGCCCTTAAAATCGCGCTGATGGATCAGGAGGTGGTCGTTGGCGTGGGTAATATTTATGCTGCCGAGGCGCTTTATCGTGCGCGATTGTCCCCCCTACTGCCCGCCCACAAACTGACTGAAAAAGACGCCGTACGTCTAATTGCCGAAACGCGCCGTGTGTTGGACCAATCCATCAAGGCGGGGGGCAGCAGTCTGCGTGACTATGTTCAAACCGATGGCGAGCTTGGGTATTACCAAGACAGCTGGCGTGTCTATGGCCGCGCTGGCCTTGCCTGCAAGCGCACAGGCTGTTCAGGCAGCATCGCCCGTATCACCCAGGGTGGCCGATCAACATTTTACTGCCCTGATTGCCAGACCCAGCAAAAGCCTGTAAAATAAAAGACATGAAAAAAATTCTTCTCCTACTCACACTTGTCGCCACCCTATCCTGCCCGCAGGCCTATGCGGCCAAGGACATTTATGCCGACGAGGAAAAACCTGCCGTGCTTTCCTATAGCAGCATCATGGATGACCTGCCCCTGATGCCCGGCATGCGCGAGATCCCCGAAAGCGTTGTCATTTTTGACAAGCCCGAAGGCCGTATTGCCAGCGCAAGGGCTGAAAACATCATCCCCAAAGTCAACGTCACGGCTTACTACGGCGAGGCGCTGCCTGCACTTGGCTGGTATGCCGAAAACCCACAGGTCTATGTGCGTGACGGCCAAATGCTGACCATCCGTTTTGACACACCCACCAGCGTTCTTTTTGAACTTGCGCCAGCAGCGCGCCCTAAACCAC
>JBEIPH010000252.1:0-2510 GCA_040377115.1 Micavibrio sp.
AACACAGCGCGCGGTTTGGCGTTGTCACGCGCGCAGAAATAATTTCCGGTATAAACCAGCCTATCGCCTGCGGAAAAACCTTCGGCAACGCGCGCATGGATAGCAGCCAGACGGTCGCGCTGGCCATTGATGGCGGCGATTGTCCAGATCCTGCGCGGGGCGCCCAGATTGATGAATTTATCAGCAAAAGACATGATAGAGCAAAGATAGGCCTTTTTAGCCTGTCTGCAAAGGGTAAGAATCGCCGATCTTTTACGGGGTTTTTGGCTTGATGAGGTCTTCGATTTTTTTCAAGCCGGCGACGTAATTATCAGCGACTTTCTTGTTGGCCCGACGGCGGCTGGCACCGGCAGCAGCGCCAAACAACAGACCCAAGCCAAGGTAGCTGGCAGCACCCGTTGCGCCCGAAAGCAAGACAAGCCTGTCTACTTTAACTTCGGACTGGCTGACGTTTTCAGCCATGCAGGATTTTAACTGGCGACGCTTGGCAATATCGCCGGCGCTGTCACCGCTGATATCAATTGTGCCATAGTTCAAAGACAGGCGGCATTCATCGCGATAGGCCATGTCTTGGGTATAAAAGCCGTCAAAAGACGTTCCTTTGAGGTTTTTGGAATAAAGCTCCCAGGCGGATTGTTCGCTGATATAGGGCGATCCAAGCAGGCGGGCATGATAGGCGGCAAGGGCAACGTCTTTTTGCTGGCTTTGGCGGTGCATATCGTCATAACGCACGCGCAATTCAATAATCTGGGATTCGCTTTTTGAGCCACTTTCAAGGGCGGCCCTGACAGCGCTGGTCTCGGCCTGTAAACGGGTGCCTGTCGTGTGCAGTCTGGCGCCTTCGGCGGCCATTATCTGGTGGATTGTTTGTAACTGCTGAGGTGTCGCATTCAGGGCAGGGGCTTCGCGTTCATTTACAAGCGATACATCGTTTGACAGCATCACACCACCGGTCAAGGCTGTGCCCATCAGGGCAAAAGCCATAAGAGGCGATTGCACTCTGCGTGCAGCGCGCTCTGTAAAGGTCAGCGATGTCTTGTTTTTAGCCATGATGTATCCGTGTGAATGGCCTCGATTATTATCGAAAATAGACCTTAATGTCAACAAAAAACCCGGCTTTAGGGGCCGGGTCCTTTGCGGATATGTAGGCGAAAAGTTAAGCGACGTTGCCAAGAACAGCTTCAAGTTTCTCGGCGGCTTTCTTCTCGTCAATTTTTTCAATCGCGGCGACTTCACGGGCCAGACGCTCCAGCGCTGCCTGATAGATCTGGCGTTCGCTGTAGGACTGTTCGCCCTGATCGTCGGCTTTCTTGAGGTCACGCAGAACTTCGGCAATCGCAACGGGATCGCCCGAGTTAATCTTTGCCTCGTACTCCTGCGCACGGCGGCTCCACATGATACGACGTACCTGTGAGCGACCTTGCAGGGTAGAGAGGGCATCTTTCAAACGATCTTTGGAAGACAGTTTGCGCAGGCCAGAGGCTTTTACCTTGGAAACAGGCAATTTCAAGCGCATGCGGTCTTTTTCGAAGGAAATGGTGTAAAGCGTGATTTCCATGCCGGCGATAATTTGTGTTTCAACGCCTTCGACATAACCAACGCCGTGCGCTGGATAAACCACAAAGTCACCTGCCGTGAAATCCAGTTTCTCTGGCTTTTTCTCAACGACGGGTGCGGCAACTGGGGCCTGTTTGATAACAGGAGGTGCAATTTTTGGTGCAGCGGCAGCAACCTTGACGGTTGTTTTGCCCTTCATGGTGACTTTTACAGCAGGTTGAGCTGCGACAGGGGCCTTTTTGACGGGCGCTGGAGCTGGTTTGGAAACTTTAGCGGCTGGCTTTGCAATGGTTTTGGCTTTTGCAGGTTGCTTGACAGCCTTGGGCGCCGATTTCATCGGTGCTTTGGCTTTGATCGGCTTTTTAGCGGCCGTTTTAGCAGGCGCTGTCTTTTTGGCAGTAGCTTTTGTTTTGTTTGTCTTTGCCATGTTGCCTCTTCTAAAAGGTTAGATTAAATATCCAAGCCTTTGATTTGTTTTGTTTACCTGACTTTTAACATAACTACGTGACTTAAATCAGGTTAGGGCAGTTTTCCCAATTCCTTAACAATATATTAAATTTCATAAAAATTCAAGTTCTTATTGCAAAAATATGCTTTTCAACTGGTTCTGACGTTCAAAAATCCAGTTAAATCAATCACCTTCGCCTGGTTCGGCGCTGAAAAGGTCCATTTTATCCTTTTTCAGTTTGAACTCATCGGCATCAAGAGGGGCAGGCTTCTTTTTCGTGATATTCGGCCACTTGCCCATCGAATAGTCACGATTAAGCTCAAGGAATGGTTCTGCGCGGGCATCAATGTCGGGAACGATTGCGTCGATGGGGCACTCGGGCACGCAAACGCCGCAGTCGATACATTCATCCGGATTTATGACCAGCATGTTCTCGCCCTCGTAAAAGCAGTCGACAGGGCACACCTCTACACAGTCGGTGTATTTGCAGCGGATACAGACATCG
>JBEIPH010000194.1:0-3436 GCA_040377115.1 Micavibrio sp.
CGTGGCAAGTGGCGTATCATCCTGGTTACGATAGGTAATATTTTCAATCAACGCATCGATGGCGGCCTGCGTGGCGGCACTGTTCAGCTTGACGGTCAGGTTGGCGCCGTCGATCCCGTTTTCAAGGCCAACGGTACCAATTGCGACGTTGGCATAGGTGACGATGGAGTTGCGATAGCCGATCTGCCCCGCACCCGTACCCTGGTTGCGCACGGCCAGTTGGTCATCAACGCCGCCGGTTGTCGAGATGATCAGGTTAACATCGGTACAGCTGGTGGTGGACCCGCCGATGGTAACGGCGGCATCAATTTGCGTCGGCGTGGTGTTGATGGTGTTTTCGTTAAAGGTAACGCTCGCGGCAAGGCCCGTCAGCGTCGCATCAAACATCATGCGACGTTCCAGCGCCTGCATTTGCTGGCGCATCATGCCTTTTTTGTCATCATCTTTACTGGAAGACAACCGACACCGCTTTCATAGCTAAACAACTGTTCTTAAAAAGCAAAAATCCCACGCTATTTAATTTTATCCCCCTATTCTTTAACAACCTGTTAAGGCCCCTTAACACCTTTAAGATTTTACAGAGCCCTAAAAACCACCCTCAAACACAAAGACCGAAATACCCTTCTTAATCAGCGCACTGGCCACGCTTTGCCGTTCGGCATCCACCCGTATTGCGCCGCGCGCAACAAAGGCTGGCGGGGCCTCGGCCCCCTCGCCCAAGGTAAAACGGGCGGCATATACGGCGTGACGGGGTAGCGGGCGAATCTCGCCCTGCCCGCCTTCTTCCGTCGGGATCTCGCCTTTATAAAGCGTCGATAATTCTGCCCAGTACAGTGCGGGTGCACTGGCATCGGCTACCTCGCTCAACACCACCGGATACTTTTGCGTCAGTGAAAATTCAGGATAGAACACACCGCTGTTTTCAATTTTCAGGCGTGCCACGTCTTTCTCGCGCACATATCCGCTGACAACAACACCGCTGTCATCAGCAAGCGTTGCCATCAACTGGCCCTGACGAACCCATTGGCCGGGTGCGAGTGCATCATCAAGCATTTTAACACGACCATCAAAAGCGGCCTTAACCTCAAGCTGATCGCGCAGGGTGTAATACCCCTGAAGCTCTTCTGTTGCGGTTTTAATTTCGTTATCAATTGTAAGGCGTTTTCTTAAAAGCTCTTGTACCGCCTGACTGCTGTCACGCAAATTGCGCAAATCACTTACTTTGCGCTCGGCTTTCTTGATTTCATGATCCAGATCAGGCGAGGTCAGACGCAACAAAACCTGTCCCGCAACCACTTCCTGCCCTTCTTTGACCAGAATTTCAGACACCATGGATGCAGCTGGTGGATAAAGCTTGGCGATCTCGCGGGCATGCATGACGGCTGGTACTTCGACACTGCCGCCAATGGGGATAAACAGCAATAGCGTCGCAAAACCACCCGCTGCCAGCGTCAGGCGGCCACGCTTGCTGCCGGTGATATCGCTGCGGCGCTCCAGCCATACTTTCAGCTCGCGCCAGATCGGCATCCCGATGAAGAAGCCGATTTCAACCACCATCAAAATCAAGCCAAGCGGCTGGAAGAACAGGTGATAGACAACAAGCGCAATCCCGAGGTAAAGGAAAAAGCGATAAGTCATCATCGTAAAGCCAAATGACGTCAGAAAACGGCGATCCTCGCGCCGCAGCACTTCGGGCGGCTGGTCATGCCAGCGCCACAGCCAGCGGCGCAGATGCCACTTAACAAAGGCAAAAGCCCGATCCTGCAAATTGTCAAAACCAGTGAGATCCGAGAAAATGTAATAACCATCGAATTTCATCAGCGGATTAAGGTTCACCGCCAAAGATGCGGCAAAAGACACCACCGCAATCATGAAACAGATGCTCTGGCCCAGCCCCGCATCCAGCCAATGCCACAGCACAAGGCAAATGGCCGACAACGCAAATTCAGCCATCAACCCGCCCAGCGATATTTCAAGCCGCGCGCGGCGATTGGTCATCTGCCAGGCATTGGTGGTTTCGGTGTAGAGAACCGGATACATCACGATAAAGGCAACCCCAACCGTGGTCACCGCCACCCCGTGTTTGGTGGCAATAAAGGCATGACCCAGTTCATGTACCACCTTGACGATGATCAGTGCCACCAAGAGCAGCAAAACACCTTCGATGTTGAAATAGTTCATGAAGGTGGTGACCAGCTCGTCAAAGCGCTGGCTGCTGAGATAGACGCCATAAATAAACACAGCCAGCATCAACAGCAGAAATTTGCGCGTCAGCAGCGGCGCCACATACGGCAGGGCTTGGCGTAGAATTTTTTGTGGCTCAACCAACGGTACCGTGAAGAACAGATAGCCATGCAGCATTTTTTCCCACCATGGTCGGCGGGTACGGGCCAGTTTTTCTTCAAAATGCGCAGGAGCACCTTCGCCGGAGGTCACCACCAGATGATTGTTGATGACAAAATTGACCAAGGCCTTCATATCCTCGGCTGTCGGCCTCAGGGTAGTTTCCTTGATCAATCGCGCTGATAATTCTTCGGGCGTGCGGCAAGAGCGAAAACGCGCAAGGGCCTCAAATTCCAGCCAGCCGATTTTGTAATATTTATTGGCCAGCGGATCATACAGCGTCCAGGCTGGCGCGCCATCACGCTCGGGCGGCGCTTCGCGCAACTGCAAATCGTCGCGCAACAAGGGAAGATAAACCTGCTGCTCAATCTTCACGCTCTATACCCCGAATTTACGACGCAGCGCAATCAACGGACGACGCAACAAGTTGGCAGCAAAAATCGTGCGCTCGCCATACAGTTTTGCCGTACCCGTCCAGCCAATACGCGGCAGATCTTCGCCTTTGGCAAAGCGCGCGCGGACCTTATACGTCAACAGACCATCCGGGTCAGGCGTTGCCTGATAGCCAATGCTGTCATAGACAGCCTCGCGGTAACCAAGCGGACTGACGTTGAGGAAAAACTTTGCGGGCACGTCGCGATTGATATCAATCATGGTATCAACGGGGACACGGATCAAAAGCTCGCTGTCTTGCGGATCCGCCAGCAGCATAATGTGTTCACCTGTTTGGCCCGGGCGTCCGCGCAGGCTGCCGGCATCACTGAAAACCACAATCCCGTCACGCGCCGCCTTCATATCCGCGCGCGCCAGTAATTGCTGTGAAAAATCACGATCTGCTTCTTTTTGCGCCACCTGCGCCTGCAGCACAGCAAGCTCGGCCAGCTTGGCGCGATCGCGCATCGCCTCGCGCTCGGTATTGCTGAGCGCAATGCGGGCGGCTTCGGCTTCAGCGGTGGCCATTTCCGTTTTACTTTCAAGCAGCGTGCTGTCCATGCGGGCCAGCACATCGCCCTCCTTCACGGCCTGACCCGGCGTGACGAGGATTTCACCAATTGTGCCGTTAAACGGCACACTGACAAACGACGGCTTACGC
>JBEIPH010000046.1:0-6846 GCA_040377115.1 Micavibrio sp.
GAGGAAGGTCTGGCCGGTGGTCGCGCTGACCCTTTTGGGTATACGATTTGCTGGGTATTGATGGCGCTGTTGGTGGCCGTGCCCATGCGTCAGCGCGCCTATGTGACGATCGGCGACTTTTTTAATGACCGTTATGGTCGCGGTATTGAAATACTGGCGACGGTTATCGTCTTACCCACCTCGGTCATCTGGGCGGCAGCACAATTGATGGCGTTTGGACAGATCCTGTCGGTCGTCACCCATCTGCCAGTGATGGCGTCCATCTTGTTTGCGGGCGGTCTGGTTGGTTTTTATACGTTCCTTGGCGGGATGAAGAGCGACATCTGGACCGATTTTGTGCAGGCCATTGTGCTGATCCTTGGTCTTGGCGTGTTGCTGGTGCTGGTGATGGCGGCGGGTGGCGGGGTTGAGCAATCTTTTGCGCGCATCACGCCTGAACAGCTGCGCTGGGCGTCACCGGATGAAAGTTTTCTGGCGCGCCTTGATGTCTGGTTGATCCCTGTTTTGGGGTCGCTGATCATGCAAGAGGCGGTCGGGCGAATTTTATCGATGCGCAATGCGCAAATTGCGCGCACCGCGTGCTTTTGCGCGGCTGGCATTTATCTGCTTGTCGGGTCTATTCCGGTTGTTGTGGCGCTCACAGGGTCGCATCTGGTCGAGGGGCTTGATCATCGTGACGCCTTCCTGCCAGCGCTTGCGCAAAATATGCTGCCTGGCTGGGCTTTTGCGCTGTTTATTGGCGCGCTGGTGTCAGCGATTTTATCAACGGTCAACTCAACACTTTTGTCGTTCTCAACACTTGCGACCAACAATATTATATTCCCGCTGATGCCAAAGCTGTCTGATGCCAAACAGCTGATCATCACGCGTCTTTTTATTCTGGTGGCGGCGGGGATTGCCTGTGCCCTGGCACTTGGTGGAGACACCATTTTTGAAATGGCGCAGCTATCATCATCATTTGGTGTGGCGGGCGTGTTGGTGGTTTTCTTTGGTGGCCTGTGGTTTGGCCGTGCTGGTGGCTATACAGCAACCGCCACCTTGTTAAGCGGCATGGCGGTTTCAATTCTGGGTGAATTTGTTTACGCCGAAGTGTGGGATGCACCCTTCCTTTATTCGATCCTGGCGGCCATGGCTGTTTACAGTGTGGGCAGCTTGATCGAGCGGCGTTTTCTTAAAGCCAGCGCGCGCGGCGGAACAATAGTAGCTGGATAGCCGTCACAACCAAGCAAAACCCGAGCACAGCAAAAAACGCCAGCGGGTGGTCTGCGTGCGGAATGCCCGATACGTTCATACCCAAAAGGCCAGTGACAAAAGTCAGCGGCATGAAAATCACGGTAATCAGCGACAGCAGATAAAGGTTGCGGTTAAGGCGCATGTTTTGTGCGTTCATCAGCTCGTCGTGCAAAATTTCCGCACGCTCGCGCAACATGTCGAGGTCTTCGATAAAACGGCTGGTGCGGTCAAAGGCGTCTTGCACCTCCCACCTAAGCGCTTGGTCAATCCACGGGCGGCTGGCATGCATCAAACGTCCCAGAACATCGCGCTGGGGCGACAGGTGGCGGCGATACTGGGTGGTTTCCTTGCGCGCATCGGAAATCTGTCCACGCGACGTGTCGTCAATTTTTTCGGACGGGATGTCTTCAAGCATACCAACGGTATCTTCTATCTGGTGGATAGCAGGCTCGATTGACTCATTTAAGGCGGTTAGGAGGCCTGCAATAAATTCACCTTCAGTGCGCGGACCAAAGCCTTGTTCCAGTTTATGGCGCAGGTCGCTGATGGCGCGGGATTTGCGGCGACCAGCGGTGATGATGCGCCCGTTGCCAATCCACAAACGGATCGAGGCAAGGTCTTCGGGGGCTGGGCCAGGGTTAAAGTTGATACCGCGCAGAATAACCAGCGTATCATCGCCCAGTTCTTCGTAACGCGGGCGAATTTCGCGGATCAGCAGGGCGTCTATGGCGTGGGCGGCAAGCCCGACGGTATCACGCAGATATTTGCGCGCTTCGGGGTGGTTGCCGTTTAAATGCACCCAGATCATGCCGCCAGCATCAGCCGTGTGCATGCCGCCTTTGCCGTTAAGCGCGGCGTTGATCAAGACGGCGCGTGGCAGGTCTTCGCTCATGCGGCGGTTTCCTCTTTGTCTTTAACCACATGCACTTGTAATTGTGGCAGGGGAATTTGAATGCCTTCTGTTTTGAAGCGACGCCAGATATCAAACAGGATTTCGCTTTTGGTGCCAAGCTTGCGTTCGCGCACATCTTCAATGTGGCCAAAAATTGTAAAATCAACCGCACTTGGGCCAAAGCCCATCAGGAAGCAAGCAGGGGCGGGGTCTTTTAGAATATTTGGATGGTCGCTGGTGCAGGCAGTGATGATCTCGCGTGCTTTTTCAAGGTCGCTGCCATAAGCCACGCCGATGTCGATGCGGATCAGGCCACGGCTGTTGGTATGGGTCGAGTTGATAACGCGGTTGGTGATAAGGTCGTCATTGGGGACCAGTACTTCGCGGTTATCCAGTGTTTCAATCAGCGTATAGCGCGCACCCGTGTGCTTGACGAGGCCTGAAATCGGACTGCCTTCAATTTCAATCAGGTCATTGACCTGAATGGTACGCTCGCTGAGTAAGATCAGGCCGCTGATAAAGTTTGATGATATTTTTTGCAGGCCAAGACCGATACCAACACCGATGGCACCACCAAGAACGGCAAAGGCGGTGAGGTCGATGCCAAGGATGCTGAGGGCTGAAAGACCAGCAATGATGTAAACACCAATGGTGCTGAGGTTTTGCAGAAGCTGCCTGCTGGATGGCCTGACATGGTGCAGGCGTGACAGTGAGGCCGAGATACCAGTGTTAACAGCCTCAACCACCCAGAACAGCAAGACAGCGGTGATAATCAGCTTTAGAACAAGCAAAGCGGTGATGGTTGCTTTACCTAGTGTAAATGACAGCCCACTTAAAAACGCCTCGCCTTCCGCCAGCAGCGGGGCAAACAGGGGCAGCGAGAGGGGCACAATCAATGCAGCCACAAAAAAGGTTTTGGTGCGGCTGTGTGTCACCGCGTAAACCGTCGCCGCAAAAATCCAGCTGGCCGCCAGCGGGCGCAACATCGGCAACAGCGACGGGTCATGCCCAAGATGGGTGATGGCGCTGACGCCTGCCATTAAACAGACAAAATTAAGCAGCGGTGCAAACAGTGGGCTGGCACGCAGGGCCAGACGCTGGGCCAGGCTGCTTTGCTGGCTGGTTTGTGTAGCAGCGGACGCACTTTCAAGGCCGGCGGCGGGGGCGGTTGTCTCGCGCTTTTTGATGCTCCGCTTGATGGTTTGCTTGATGAGCTGACCAAGCAGCAGCGATACTAGTATCGAAGTTGTCACCCACAGCAGCGACAGACTGATATCAAGGGGATCAGCGCTGAACATTCTTGCAAAAGCACGGCCCAAAGCCGGCAGCAAGTCACCAGGGGCGGAGGAAAGAGAGAGGGGCATGGTTTTGTCGCTTTCAGTAGGTAAATCGTCAAAACCATCATGCCCTATTTTTGGCTAAATACAATTTTTTGACACAACAGGCGGTGGCAGGTTACTCTGCGCATGAAAGGTTATGGCAAGATGTTGATCCGCCCCGCGACAGAAAACGACAAAGCACAGCTGGAGCATGTTTCCCGCGCCATGGGCACGCCAGTCGGGCGCGATGATTTTGCGCGCTGCCTTGCAGAAATGGCCGCAGGCAGGCGGGTGATTTTTCTGGCTGTTGAGGGCGATGCGACGCTTGGCTATGTGCAGCTTAACTTTGCGCCGACCTATCAGCCCTTTCGCCGTTTGAACATCGCCGAAATACAAGACCTGAATGTTATTCCCGCCGCCCGCCGTCAGGGTATCGGTGAGGCACTGATTGGCATATGCGAGGAAACCGCACGCGCACAGGGCGCGCAGGAAATAGGCATCAGTGTTGGCCTGTTGGCGTCATATGGGGCGGCACAGCGGCTCTATGTGCGGTTGGGATATATGCCTGATGGCACGGGTGCTGCCTATGATGATGAAATCATTCATGCGGGTGATATCAAGCCGCTTGATGATAGGCTGACCATCAAACTGACCAAGTTGTTATAACGCACCGCAGCACGCACAGGTTGTGTCTTTTAAAACACACTGTGGTCGTGCTTTTACCCGCGCTACCTGATTTAACCGTTTGTTAATCTGAACAGCGTAAACTTCAAATAGTTTTCGTAATACTTAATTCACTTGCGGGAACTATTTGAAAAGTAATGCTATTTATCTGGGGGTAAATTATGGCGGAAGCAATTATCGATCAAAATCACTTTTGTTTTTGTGGCAAAAACAAGTCAAACCAGCAAAGCAAGCCCGGGCATCAGCACCCCTTGGGCGATGTTCCCCCCATGCGGCCAAGGGGCCTTTGCGAAACGCGCAGCGGCGATCTGGCTTTTGTGATGGGCCGCTTGCGCTTGTGCCCCGGGCGCCCGATGCTGGTCGAACATCTGGGTGGCATCTATTTAGAACATGATATGACCGGACGCGTTTTGACCGGCGGCTATGGCAGCGAATTTGATATCATGCATTTACTGTTTGAAGACGCCTGAGGAAGATAAATGCCAAAAGATGAAAACCAGATCGTGCTGACGCCGGACTTGATCCGTCAGGCCTATCGCATGGGATATTTCCCCATGGCAGATGGTCGTCAGGGGGGTGAGATCAACTGGTATGATCCCCAGCGCCGCGGTGTGCTGCCGCTTGATCGGTTTCATGTGCCGCGCAGTTTGCAAAAAACAATCAACCGTCATCCTTTTCTGACTACCTTTGATCGGGATTTTTCAGGTGTTATTCGTGGCTGTGCCGATGCGCGGACAGAAACCTGGATCAACGATGGCATCATTCAGGTGTATGAAGATCTTTATCATCAAGGTGACGCCCATAGCGTTGAGGCGTGGCAGGTTGATGATACAGGCACCATATGTCTGGTTGGGGGCGTTTACGGGATTGCCCTTGGCGGGGCCTTTTTTGGCGAGAGCATGTTTTCCAAGTGCTCAAATGCCAGCCGTGTGGCGCTGGTCTTTCTGGCGGCCCGTCTGGCACGGCAAGGGTATGGGCTGTTTGATGCGCAGTTTTTTAATCCGCATCTGGTGCAATTCGGGCTTGAGGAAATAGCGCGAAAAACCTATCGCCAGCGATTGGTGGCAGCACTTGAAAGAAACTGTGTGTTTAAACCTCAGTCGCCCGTATCTTCGGCGGCTTCTTCAAACGATCCGGGCATTTCCTGCAGTGTCGGTACAGAACCACCACCGCCAGACACAGGTGCGGTTGGTGCCATGTCGGCACTGGCTGGGGTTGCCGGTTTTTCCTCGGGTTCTTTTGTGGCAACGGGTGCTTCGTCTGTTTTGGCGGCTTCATCGCCTTCAGCGTCTGCAGCTGGCGTGCCTTGGTCTTCGGGGGCGGCGGCGGGGGCTTGCTCGCTTGAGTATGCTTCGGATTTCGCGGCGGTGACGGTATTTTTGCACTCAATCACCCACACGTCATAAACGGTATGTTCCATTGATGACAGCGACGGGTTTGATGAAAACATCCAGCCGCTGAAAATCCAGCGCGATTGTTCAGCGCCACCGTCTTTGGTGGGCACACGCTCCCATATCTGCAGGAAGGCAGCGTTTTCAGGTTCATCAAGCGGGGAGCTTTTACGGCAGGCACGCGCCTTAATGAAAAGCGATTTGCCAAACTTGACGGTTTTATCAACGGGAATTTCAAAAGTATGCGTACGCGCCGCCAGCTTGTCGACAGTGCGCAGGCGCACCAGTTTCATATCTTCAAATTGTTTTGGCCCTGCCACGTCATCAAAGGGAGAGGGGGCGGCTTCGCCCGCAGGTGCCGCACTGGCTTCATCGGCGGGTGGTGTTTCGCTGCTGCCGGAAAGAAATTCTTCAGCACTTAGGCTGGCGGCAGGATCGGCCGCGGCTTCAGGCGCGGTTTCTTGCGCGGCGGCGGGGGCCGCCAGCAACATCAACAGACAGAGTGTTTGAATATACCTGCGCAAAGGGATCAGGGCCGTTCAGGCAGGCTGACGCTGGCAGGGGCGCTTGGTAGAACGGGTGCGCCGCTGGCATCACTGCCGCCGGATTTTTTGTCCTTGTCGCTGGTCAGGCTGAAAATAACTTGGCCCAGCAGCTGTTCAAGGCTGGGGGTGGATTGCGTGTATTCAATACGCGCACCTGGTTCCAGCATGACATCATCCCCGCCTGGTTCCAGCGTCATGAATTTGCCATCAAGCAAACCGGCGCTGGCAATAACAGCCGCTGTATCAACAGGCAGTTTTACATCTTCGTTGATTTGCAGTTCTACTTCGGCCTGAAAGGTTTCGGCGTTCAGTTTCATGCCAATAACTTTGCCAACCGTAATGCCGCTGACGCGCACGGGGCTGCCGGCTTCAAGGCCATCAACTTTGTTGAAGGCGGCGGTCAGGGTGTAACCACTGCTGCTGTTGCCGGTATCAACGGTGCGGTTGAAAAACAGCAAGAAGGCGACAGCAACGAGGATAACGGCAGCGCCCAGAATGGTTTCAGCGAGGTTTCTTTGCATTTTATGTGTCCAGAGATAGCGTTGATAAAAAGGTTATTTCGGTGGCTGCCAGCTTTGATAGTCGCTGGTGCTTTCAGCACGGTTGCCACCACGTAAAGTATGACCATCGGGCAGATAAGCGGCATCTGTCCCTGTCATGTTGGCTTGGTGCGGTTTTTGCCAGCGTTGGCGATAGGGGTTGTTGTCTTGTGGAACAACATCTGACTGGTGGTGCAACCAACCGTGCCATTCAGGCGGGACCAGCGAGGCTTCGGCATTGCC
>JBEIPH010000026.1:0-8188 GCA_040377115.1 Micavibrio sp.
ATGCAAAAAATGTCAGAAAAAATGACCTTTATGCGCCGTCAGTCTGACGTGATCGGGCGCCTGTCTGACAGCAGCTTTGGCATCTTGCTGCAGCGTCCGCAGTATGAAAGCGAGCCGATGGATGCCCTGAACCGTTTTGCCGAAACGCTTGAAAAATTCTCCCTTGGTTTTGAAAACAAGGCCCATGCACCGCGCGCAAAACTTGAACTTATTGAACTGCCACAAGGTGCTCTGCGCGGCGAACGCGAAGCCCCTCTGGGCGACAACATCCAGCTCGCCTAAAAAGAGATAATCCTGAAAGTAAATGAAATGACCACGGACACGCTTACTCTGCTAAACGATGTGTTGACCCTTGCGCGCAAGGCGGGGGCTGACAGTGCCGATACGGTTATGGATGTATCCTCCTCGGTCAGTGTGCGCCGCCGTCTGGGCAAGGCCGAAGCCCTGACACGATCCGAAGAATCCGAAATCGGCCTACGCGTTTTTGTCGGTAAAAAACAAGCCATCGTATCCTCAAGCGATACGAGTGCTGACGCGCTGAAAGACATGGTCGAACGTGCCGTTGCCATGGCGCGCGCCGTCCCCGAAGATCCGTGGTGCGGCATTGCCGATCCCGACCAAATCCTGCAAAGCGTTGACGCCAAAAAAATCGCTGACCTTGAACTGTGTGACACCAGCGAGATCAGTGTTGAAGATATGGCCGCGCGCGCTGACGCCGCAGAAGAAGCGGCACGCGCCATCAAGGGCGTTAGTAATTCAGATGGCGCTGAGTTTTCTGCCGGTCACAATGTAACAGCGATGGCGGCCAGCAATGGTTTTGCGGGTCAATATGCGTCATCTGGTTTCAGCCTGTCGGTCAGTGTTATTGCTGGATCGGGCGCGGGCATGGAAACAGATTACGCCTATGACAGCACAACGTTTTTGGCTGACCTGCGTGATGCACAAACAATTGGCCGCGAGGCCGGTGAGCGCGCCAGCCGTGCGCTTAACCCGCGCAAGGGTGCCACCCGCATGATGCCGATCATCCTTGATCGCCGCATTTCTGGGTCGATCATTAACGCCATTGCGGCTGCGTGTTCTGGGTCATTGGTGGCCAAGGGTACGTCGATGTTCAAACATAAAATGGGCCAACAGGTGGCGGCAGGCGCCATCACCATTGTTGACGATCCGTTTATCAAGCGCGGGGCGCGCAGCCAGCCCTTTGATGACGAAGGCCTGATGCCGCAAAAACGCGCCATTATTGATGGCGGTGTTCTAAGTGGCTGGTTCCTTGATCTGGCCGCCGCACGCCAACTGGGTATGAACCCGACGGGCAACGGCGCACGCGGCACGTCTTCGCCACCCAGCCCGCGGCCGGCAAATCTGTATATGCACAACGGCACGCACGATTTGAAATCATTGATTGCCGATATCGATCAGGGTTTTTACGTGACGGAATTTTTAGGATCCGGTGGCAGCGTGGTTACGGGTGACTACAGCCGCGGCGCCAAAGGCTTCTGGATTGAAAAGGGCGAGATTGTCTATCCGGTCAGCGAGATGACAATCGCCGGAAACCTCAAGGCCATGTTCATGAATACCACCCCCGCCAATGACCTTGAAATCAGATACGGCATGGATGCCCCGACCCTGCGCGTTGATGGCATGACGGTTGCGTAAAAAACCTTAAACCGGCGTACAGCTTTTTGGCACAACAAGCCTGTGGCCGTTGTCAGTTGCAACAACGGTCGGTCTTTCAGTGCCTGTGCAACGGTAGTTGAATTCACTTGATACCGAAGTATCAGCTTTTGGAAAAAACTGGTTTCCGGCAACAAACGCAAGCGCGGATACACCCGCCAGCGCTGTCAGGCCGCTTTTATAAGTAACACCTTCCCAATAACGGGGTCTTCCGTCAGGTCCGACATCGGTTCCCGCTGTAACCAAACCTATCAAGGTGCCCAAATACCCCGCACCCGCAGCACCGACCGCTGCCAAGATAGCGACAGGTCCGCCAAACAGCAGCGCCCCGCCACCTAGAACAGCCGCGCCAACAATCCCGAACACACCGGCAGATGCACCACCCAAAAGCACACTTTTTGAAAAGCTTTTTGCCATGACTATTTCTTTCCGCCACTGACAAACGCTTTGATCGTTTTACTTGCATCCGCCTCGATATGGCGGGCGACGCCATCGTATTTAAGCATCATCCACGACAGAAAATCGTATTCGGCAGAATTTTTGCCCGTGTAACCTGATTGACCCAGATATTGCGCCTTGGTTGTCAGGTAATCTTCGCCAATAACGGGCATGGCAATAAGTGTCTCTTCGATTTTCTTGATCTCGGCCACAGCCTGCGCACGCGCCAGTGGCTTGGTTGCGTTCAACCCTTCGCGTGTGAGAGTGATCAGGCTTGAAAAACTCGAGGCCGCCACATCGGCATCAGCGCGGTGTTGTTGGCTGGCATTAAAAGCTTGTTTGGCAGCTTCGATACGTTTGAAAAAACCGGACATGATCAAAATTCCTCTCGGGCGGGCTTAAAGCGATTCTAAAATACTTAACCACGCGCAATGTATATGACAAATACGGTTGCGTCAATTAAATGAATATCGCCCTGATAAGTAAAGAAGATTTTAGTGGAGCGTGACCAGGTTCAGGTCTTGATGACGCGCGCTGGCCACGGCGGCGGCGGCGTCTTTTTGCACAGCCAAAGCAGTGCCATCAGCTGCGTGCAACACCCACGACACGCCGCCCTTGTCCTTATACGCCTTGAGATAGGCAACTTCATCAAGGCCAAGCTTTTTCAAATCTTGCTGCGTAAAAACGATTTCGCGTTGCATGATGTTTATTCCTTGTCCGTGCCGCGTGCGTCGATCAGCGCGTTCTTATCATTCGTGACATCAATCTTGCCCCCACGGCCCTGATGGCGCGTGGCTGGTTTGATGCGAATGGTCTGCACAGTGGTTTCCGGCATCAGACGCACAAGATCAATGTGCAAAAGACCGTTATCAAGCGTGGCACCGTCAATCTCGATATCATCGCTCAAGATAAACGCGCGCTGGAATTGACGCGTGGCGATACCGCGATGGAGATAAACACGGTTTTGTTCTTCGCCTTCCCGGCGCTTGCCGCGAATAACCAGCTGGTTGTTTTCAAGCTGCACAGACAAATCATCCATGTCAAAACCGGCCACGGCCACGGTGATGCGCAACTGCGTTTCGCTGAGCTGTTCGATGTTATAGGGCGGATAGCCTTCGCCGGCGCTGCGGCTGACGCGGTCAAGCGCTTGCTCGAACTGGTCAAAGCCAAGCAGAAAGGGACTATCAAAAAGGGAAAGGCGGCGGGTCATGTGTGTTGCTCCTTTGCGTCAAGCGAGCGCTGCGTAAAATTTTCTCAGTCAACGTGACGCCCTTGCAATAAGCAGCGCCAATACATTCAAAATAGGCCCCTTTGGCATATAAAACAAGGCCATCATATTTCCGTATAATTAGAAGAACATAACGATTGTTTTTCAGGAAAATATCTTTACACCTACGCCAGAACTTGCGGCCAATTCCGGTCATTTTTTTATCAGGAGATTTTCACATGGCAGATCAAAAACGTTCCGTTTCCCTCAACGGCAGCAGCGGCGGCGGTCTTTACGCCTTTATCGGTACACTCGCTGCATGGTTCAGCACACCATCCTTTACGGGCTGGGCAGGTGCTGGCAAATCACTGCTGGTTGGATCAGGCACAGCGATGGGCGGCAGCATTCTTGGTTTTGCTGGCGCCATCGTCGGCGGCACCGTTGGTGTTTTGCTGGGTGCGATCACAGGTAAAAGCAAGCGCGTTTGCGGCGTTGTCGGCGCTGTTGTTGGTGCCGTACCCCTGAGCGTTGTTGGCGCATTCCAAGGTTACGACCTGTCAAAAGAATGGCTGACTGCAACACAACCTGCTGCACCAACCGCGGCTTCTGCACCTGCTGTTTCGGCACCAACACCTGCCGTTACACCGCTGGTTGCTGCACCACGCGTTTAAGCTTTCTACACTTCATAAAAACCCCGCCTGTTACAGGGCGGGGTTTTTTATTTCAGCGCTTTCTCGACCGCTTCAAACGGCAACTGCATGGCGTTGTGGCGCGGGCTGTGATCTTTCAGCGGGGCCAGAATTTGCAGCTCGGCCCATTTGGCGTTTGGCCAGATGGGTGTTTGGCCAGCAAGCAACTGGGCTAGCGCGCCATGGGCCGCTTTTATTTCAGCCACATCCGCCCCAATTGCTGCGTCTTGAAACACTGCCACCACGCTTTTGGTCAATGCACAGGCGGACAGGCGATAACCTATTGCGGCAATGCGCCCTTGGGCATCAAGGCGCAGGTCGATTTCTATCTCGCTACCGCAAATGGGGCTGACAGCTTTGGCTGTGTGGGTGATCGCACCTTCGATGGCGCGCGCATCACCGGCACGCGCTGATAAATCAATCAGGGCACGGTTGTAAAACGCAATGTCCGCATCATCAGCGAGCGACATAAGCGACAGCGCCGTCGGTGTCTTTTTTGGTAAACAGGCGGTCGCAATAACCGCAGACCACATCGTCTTTGCCATCAAAGGAATAGTAAACCTTTGGATGCCCGCCGCCTTGGATCACCGTCGCACCCGCTGCGTGCGGTTGACCGTTGCAGGCGATTTGATGGGCATCTGCCGATACCTTGAGGATTTCAGGATGCGGTGTGGCGTGAGAGCAGCAAGAGTTACCCATGGTTGTCATTTCCTTTTTTGCGCAAAGAGGTTTTTATCAAGAATATACCAACCGCTGCCCTCGGGGCGGTCTTTGACCCCGATGCCAAGCGCTGCCAGTTCGGCGCGCAGGGTGTCGGATGTCGGCCAGTCTTTGGCACGACGGGCGGCGTCGCGGGCGGACAGCAGATCAATGATATTTGCATCAAGCTCGGGTTTTTCAAGCGTCACCCCGCCAAGGCCAAGCGCACTATCCGCTGTTTCCAGCAAGAAAAGCTGATCTGCCGGCGTCAGCGCCGCATCGCGAATAGTCGACCACAACACAGAAAGCGCCACCGGCGCATTCAGATCATCGCGCATGGCGGCGTCAATCGCCGCAGCCGCCGCACGACCAGCCGCAGAAGGCTGCGGTGCAATGCCAAGACTGCGCAACTCATCCGCCTTGTGGCACAAGGTGTCATAGGCCGTGCGTGCAGCATCAAGGCTATCATAGCTGAATTTGATCTGCCCACGATAATGGGCGGTCAGGCATAAATATCGGTAATGCTCCGCGCGGTATCCGGCATCGGTCAGCGTTTTAAGCGTTAAAAAACTGCCGTCAGATTTTGACATCTTGCCCTGATCCAAAATCAGGAATTCACCATGCAGCCAGTAATTCACCCAATCATGACCATGGCAGCATTCGCTTTGCGCGATTTCATTGGTGTGATGCACCGGCACGTGGTCAATCCCGCCGCAATGAATATCAATGCGCGGCCCCAGATATTTGCTGGCCATGGCCGAGCATTCAATATGCCAGCCAGGAAACCCGCGGCCCCAGGGGCTGTCCCACTGCATGATCTGGTTTGGATATTTTGATCCCTGCAGGGTGAACCACAGCACAAAATCAGTTGGGTTGCGTTTGTTTTCATCTGCTTCGACACGGGCCTGTGCGGTTGGGTCATCAACCAGTCGCGCAAAATCGCGATACTTGGTGAACTTGGCTGTATCAAAATAAACGTTGGGCTGGTTGCCCCCCGCCTGATAGGCAAAGCCCTTCTCCACCAGCGTTTTGATCATATCGATCATTTCTGGGATATGATCGGTCGCACGACACACCGTGTGCGGCTTTAAAATATCAAGGGCGCGGCAATCGGCAAAAAAAGCATCTTCATAAAACCGCGCAATATCCCAGGGCGATTTACCTTCGCGCTGCATGGCCAGCATCATTTTATCTTCGCCATCATCGGCGTCGGATTGCAAATGACCAACATCAGTCACGTTCATCACATGGCTGACATCATATTTGGCGCGCGCCAGCGTGCGGCGCAAAAGATCTTCGAAAATATAGGTGCGCAAATTGCCGATATGGGCAAAGTTATAAACGGTTGGGCCGCAGGCATAAACCCCGGCCTTGCCTGCTACCAGTGGTGCAAAGTCTTCCTTGCGGCGGGTCTTGGTGTTGTAAAGCTGCACAACGTTGCTCATTGCATTGTCACCCGAAAGCGCACAAAAATGCCGGCCTTGTCTGTCCCCATCAATGGCAGGGCATTTAGGATGCGGCCTTTTTCTTTTGCCTTGCGCAGCATTTGCGCAACGGGCTGAAACAACGTGGGACCACCACCAGCACGGGCGGGATCAAAAGATACATAAAGGCTGATCGCCGCACTGCGCTCGCAATAGGTCAACACATGGCCAAGTTTTTCCAGCGCAGCCTGTTGATCATGGCCGCTGAGGTCCAATTTGACCTCGGCCGTTTCGGGGGATGGCGCGCCGGCCTCGCCCAGTTGCTCGAAAATATCACCGCTCATGTCTTTTGCCTTCATCGTGACCGCTATGCTACAAACATGGCGGGGGACGTTCAATGACCAAAAGCGGCAAAAACACCTATGATTTGATCCTGACCGGCGGGCAGCTGGTCACACCGGCCGGCATTATTGCCACCGACCTTGCCTTGATGGACGGTAAAATTGCCGCCATTGGTGCACTGGCAGGTGAACGCGCGGCCTCTACCATGGATATCAGCGGGCTGACCGTGCTGCCCGGCATTATTGATACCCATGTGCATTTTCGCGAACCTGGCCTGACACACAAGGAAGACATCGCAACCGGCAGCCTTGCCGCCATCATGGGCGGCGTGACCACCATTTTTGAAATGCCCAATACCGACCCACTGACAGTGGATGCAAAAACCTTCACTGACAAAATGGCGCGCGCCCAAAACCGCAGTTTTTGTGATTACGCTTTTTACATCGGCGGTTGTGCGGATAACGCCGATATCCTGCCCCAACTTGAACGGCTTGAAGGCTGCGCTGGTGTTAAAGTGTTTATGGGCTCATCAACGGGTGCGTTGTTGGCCGAGGATGACGCGACGCTGGAGCGTATTTTTGCCAGCAGCAAAAGACTGATCGCTGTACACGCCGAAGATGAACCACGCCTGATTGAACGCAAATCACTGGCAGGCAGCGATGTTGTAAACCACCCCCTGTGGCGCGATGCGCAAACGGCCCTGACCGCCACCACCCGTGCGCTCAGGATTGCGCGAAAACTCAACCGCCGTCTGCATTTCCTGCACGTCACCACGGCCGAAGAAATGGCCCTGCTGGCGGCCTTTAAGGACATTGCGAGTGTCGAAACAACACCGCAGCATTTAAGTTTTTCGGCACCTGATTGTTACACCAATCTTGGCACGCGCGCGCAAATGAACCCACCCATACGCGACGAAAGCCATCGCCGCGCCCTGTGGCTGGCCGTGCAAAACGGTGTGGTCGACACCCTTGGGTCAGATCACGCGCCGCATACACTGGATGAAAAAGCAAAACCCTATCCGCAATCACCCTCGGGCATGCCGGGTGTGCAAACCATTTTGCCGGTGATGCTTGATCATGTCGCGCGTGGTAATTTGACATTGATGCGTCTGGTTGACTTGCTCTGCCATGGCCCTGCGCGCATTTATCAAATTGCGGGCAAAGGCAGGTTGGCTGTGGGTTATGATGCAGACCTTGCAATCGTTGATCTCAACCGGCCCCACGTTATGCGCGACCAAGACATGCTGAGCAAATGCGGCTGGACACCCTATGCAGGGCAAACGATGCTTGGCTGTGTGGTGGCCACCGTCTTGCGCGGGCGCATCATCCAGTTTGATGGTGAGGTTTTGCAAACCAGTGACGGGCAAAGCGCCTTTGGCAAACCAGCACGCTTCCTTGATGCGCTTGATTCGCAAAAGCAGGATAAATCAGGGGACTGGCAAAAAACGGTCACGGCACCGCCCCATACCTGCTGTCATTAGTCATTTAAATCAATGGCTTGTAATTTACCATATTTATAATGAACAGCTATACGCTTTTTTAAATGAATCTATTTAAAATTGTAAGTGTCGGGGTGGGGCCTGACATCAATCTTCCGCGCAACGCTGCGGGAAACAACAGGGGTAACTAAGCGCGTGAACGAGATCGTCAAAAAGCCTGCCGGAGAGTCGGCAGAAGCGGTACAAGCCCCTGCGCCAGCACGTCGCATTTCGTCAC
>JBEIPH010000125.1:0-4530 GCA_040377115.1 Micavibrio sp.
CCTGATTCTCTAAAAGCGCAAGGGGTAACTGACTGATTTTTATACATTGCAGTCAGTATTATGGTCAGATTTACATAACAATATAAAAATGACAGCGGATAATTAGTGGAGAATGGTTTCTGGTGATTTCTGGTGATGTGAAGAAATGGTGATCCCGGTGGGATTTGAACCCACGACCCTCTGATTAAAAGTCAGATGCTCTACCGCTGAGCTACGGAATCATAAAAAACCAGACCGGACTATAGTTGACCGTAATATATGAGGTCAAGCGGATTGTGACAGGTGATAAAAAACCATGAAATCAGGCGGATAGGGCGCTGATTTTGGGCTAAATCCAGCGCTGCGGGGTTAGCGTACGGTTTTTTGCTGCACCCAGAAAGTCCCAAGGATCACCGCCGCCAGAAAACAGCAGACGCTGAGGATCATCAGGTTATCGCTGCGCAGGTTGGCGGCAGCAATCGCATGCACCGCCCACAGGCCCGTCAGGGTAAACCACAAATTGCCTTTGGTGCGGTTGATGATGGCAACCGACAGGACACCCGCAGGGATCAGGCTGAACAGCGCATATTCATTTGCCGACATGCCCATGGTGCCAAAATATTTAGATGCAGTGCCTGTGATATTAAGAAAGATCGCAGCACTAAGCCAGCCAGCGTAAAGGCCAAAAAGAGGCTCGAGTATCTTGTGGCGGATGGGCGAGGCCGCTTGCGCGTCATCGGTCAGCGTCAGCAGGTTTTTGACAGCCAGCACCCACATCACCAAAATAATAAATACCAGATGCCAACCATCGCCCAGTACCTGCGCGCTGACCATCCACAGGCTGCTGAGGAAAAACAGCAGGGCAGCGGGGGTTGAAAGGCGTTGGCATAGCGCATCGTCTTTGCCCTTGAATGCATGCCAAGCGCCATAGGCAACCGACAAACCGAAAATCACAAACCAGATGGCAAAGGCATAACCGGCGGGTGTTTCCGGCCCGCGTGCGGAAATATCCTCGATGCTCTGACCATGGCCGGTCAGTCGGGCAAATCCAGCGGCGAGGAATTGCAGCGCTGCCAGAAACAGCAAAACAAGCGGCGAAACAGAACGGGGGAGAGCGGGCATGGCAGGCTTACTCCTTGTAATACAAATCAGGTGCTAAAACGTTTTTTCAGGGCCTTGGCGACATTCGGGGTGACGAAATGTTTGATATCACCGCCCAGGCGCGCGATTTCCTTGACGAAGCGCGAGGAGATAAACTGGTGTTTGTCCTGCGCCATCAAAAACATGGTTTCGATTTCGTCATTCAGATAGCTGTTCATCCCCGCCATCTGGAATTCGTATTCAAAATCAGACACAGCACGCAGGCCGCGCACAATGACGCGGGCCTGCTGCTTTTGTACAAAATCCATCAACAGTTCATCAAACGGCACAACCGACCACGACTTGCCCGTGATCTTTTTGTTATTGGCAAGATCAGTTTTGATCAGCTCGACACGCTCATCAGTTGAAAACAGCGGGCCTTTGCCGGGGTTATCCGCCACGGCCACGACCAGATGGTCAACCACCTTGAGCGCACGTTCGACAATATCCAGATGCCCCAGCGTGACGGGGTCAAAAGTACCGGGATAAACGCCGATGAGTTTTGCGCGTGATGACATGACTGATGCCTGCCTGTGATTAGGCCAGCATCAGGTTGACGTCGATGTTGTTGCGGGTGGCGTTGGAATAGGGGCAGACGCCGTGGGCTTTGGCGATCAGCTTTTTGGCTTCCAGACGGTCCATGCCGGGCAGGGAGACTTTGAGTTCAACCTTCAGGCCAAAACCCTGCGGGATGGTGCCGATGGTGACGCTGGCAGAAACGCTGGCGGTGTCGGCGATTTGTACTTTATCCTGGCTGGCAACAAACTTCAGCGCGCCAAGGAAGCAGGCGGAATAACCAGCAGCGAAAAGCTGTTCTGGGTTTACGCCGTCGCCTTTGCCGCCCATTTCAGCTGGCTTGGCGAGTTTCAGGTCAAGACGGCCATCGGGCGTCTTGGAATGGCCATCGCGGCCACCGGTTGACGTTGCGCGTGCGGTATAGAGTTCTTTTTGCAGTTGGGTAACAGGCATTGGTGGTAACTCCCTGAGTGATGGTGGTGGTTATTATTAAATGCTTGGGCCTTTGTTTTCAGGCTTGGCTGCGGGTGCTGCCGGCGTGGCGGGCGTTGCGGCCTCTTTTTTCATGGCAGCTGAGAAATCAGCCGAGATTTTTTTGCCGCGTGCCAGCAGGTTGCTGAGAGCGCCCGAGGTTTCGCGTGCCAGAGGGCGGACTTTTGCGCCGACGTCTTCGCTGCGGGTCAGGCCGAATTTATCAGCAGCCGAGGACAACAGGCCAACGCCCACACCTGTCCATACCGTCGACAAGGCCATAAAGATAGGCGCCAGAACAATCGTACCAAGAGCAGTAGCAGGGGCCGAGGCGAGGAACCCGAGGGCCACAACCGCGCCAATCGCCGTGCCAAGGAAGGAGGTAACGCCTGAATAAGTGATCAGCGCGCCAGCCGCTGTATCAAATACAGCCGTGCCCATGCGTGCCTTGTTCGAGGTCATTTCCAGTTTGTCAGCGACGAAGTTTGAAAATGTCTTGCCGAAGTAATAACCGGACTTAACCCAATCTTTGAAGATGTCTTTGACGTTGCCGAGTTTCATTTGTGCTCTCCTGTTAAATAGTCTTTTTATTGTTATTCATCGCCTGCATCACGGATGACGGCGGCAGATACAACACTTTCGCCATCGCCAACGCGGAAGAGGGTGACGCCCTGTGTCTGGCGTCCGACAAAGCGGACGTCACGCACAGGCATGCGGATAACCTGACCACCGTTGGTGACCAGCATAACCTCGTCATTGTCCTCGACACGGAAAGACCCGACGATCTCGCCGTTCTTGGCTGACAGTTTCATGTTCCAGATGCCCGAACCGCCGCGACCTGTGGTGCGGTATTCATAGGCAGAGGTACGCTTGCCGTATCCACGCGAGGTAACAGCCAGCAGGAAGTCTTCCTGTGCGGCCAGCTGCTGGAAGCGCTCTTCGCTGAGGATGACGTTGGTTGTGCTGACTTCTTCCTCGTCCGCTTCGCCATCTTCCTGATTGCGCAGTTGGGAGGCGCGTTTGAGGTATGCCAGACGTTCGTCTGCCGTGACATCAACGCCGCGAACGATAGAAATCGAAACGACTTCGTCACCACCCATCAGCTTGATACCGCGGATACCGGTTGAGGCACGTGATTTGAACACACGCAGGTCTTCAACCGAGAAACGGATGGCCTTGCCCTTGCGTGTAGACAGTACGACATCGTCTTTGTCCGTGCAGGTACGCACATCGATCAGCTTTTCATCACCTTCAAGCTTCATGGCGATCAGGCCGTTGGCGCGCACATTCTTGAAATCTTCAAGGCTGTTGCGGCGCACGGTGCCATGGCTTGTGGCAAAGATAACATCGAGTTTATACCATGTGCTTTCATCTTCGGGCAGGCGCATGACTACTGAAATCTTTTCGCCTAGCTCCAGCGGCAGCAGGTTGATGAATGCCTTGCCGCGTGACTGCGGCGTGCCTTGCGGCAGCTTGTAAACCTTCATCTTGTGCACGATGCCGCGTGTCGTAAAGAACAGCACGGGGGTATGCGTATTGGCGACAAAGAGGTCTGTTACAAAATCTTCCTCTTTGGTCTGCATGCCGGTGCGGCCCTTGCCACCACGCTTTTGTGCGCGATAGGTCGAAAGGGGCACACGCTTGACGTAACCGACATTGCTGACGGTCACAACCATGTCTTCTTTCTGGATCAGGTCTTCGATATCGGTTTCGTGTTCATCCGAAATCAGCAGGGTTTTGCGTGGTGTAGCAAAGCGGGTGCGGATATCGACCAGTTCATCACGCAGAACGCACATCAGTTCATCGCGGCTGCCAAGAATTTTCAGGCAACGCTCGATCTCGGCGCAAACTTCACGCAGCTCGTCCCCGATCTTGTCACGCTCCAGCGCGGTCAGGCGGTGCAGACGCAGGTCAAGGATGGCGCGGGCCTGTATTTCCGACATTTTATAGCTGCCGTCAGTGCCAACCATGTATTGCGGGTCATCGATCAGCTTGATGAGTGGTGCAACATCCACAGCGGGCCATGCACGCGCGGTCAGTTTAAGGCGCGCATCGTTGGGGTCGCTGGCGGTACGGATGATGGCGATGATTTCATCGATATTGGCAACAGCCACAGCCAGACCAGCCAAGACGTGGGCACGGTCGCGTGCTTTGCCAAGTTCAAAGATGGTGCGCTTGGCAATGACTTCCTCGCGGAAATCGACGAAGGCCTTGATGAAATCCTTAAGGCTAAGCGTCTGCGGGCGGCCATGGTTAAGCGCCAGCATGTTGGCACCAAACGATGTTTGCAGGGGCGTATGCTTGAACAGCTGGTTCAGCACAACATCAGTGATTGCATCGCGCTTGAGCTCGATGACAACGCGTACGCCGTCGCGGTCAGATTCATCACGCAGGTCTGAAATACCTTCGATGATTTTTTCGCGC
>JBEIPH010000224.1:0-3091 GCA_040377115.1 Micavibrio sp.
AAAGGCGGCAAGCCTGATGAAGGCGAGCGTTGCCACGGTCTTGATGACCCCAAGCTTGACCAACTGTTGCCTGCATATGCGGTGGCCAAGCTGCGCGAGGATGTGAACATGGTGCGCGGCCTGTGCAAGCCGTTTGACCGCAAGGCCTATCTTGAAGGCCATATGACGCCTGTTTTCTTTGGCTCTGCGGTGAATAATTTTGGCGTGCGCGAGATGCTGAACGGTCTGGGTGTTTACGCCCCGCAACCAAGACCGCAACCAACGCGCCAGCGCGTCATTGACCCCGATGAAGGCAAGGTCTGTGGCTTTGTGTTTAAAATTCAGGCCAACATGGACCCCAAACACCGCGACCGTATCGCCTTTACGCGTCTGTCATCGGGCCATTTCAAACGCGGCATGAAGCTGCTGCATGTGCGCAGCGGCAAACAGTTAACCGTACACAATCCGCTGATCTTCTTTGCCCAAGACCGCAACGTGGCCGAAGATGCCTTTGCCGGTGACATCATTGGTATTCCCAACCACGGTAACCTGCGTATCGGCGACACCTTGACCGAAGGCGAAGCGCTGAATGTCACGGGTATTCCAAGTTTTGCGCCAGAATTTCTGCAGCGTGTTCGCCTTGATGACCCGTTGAAGATGAAACATCTGTCCGCAGCTCTTTTACAATTGGCAGAGGAGGGGGCAGCCCGTGTGTTTAAGCCCCGCATGGATGCCAGCTGGGTCGTGGGGGTCGTGGGGCCGCTACAGTTTGATATTCTGACCGACCGGATCCGTACAGAATACAACCTGCCTGTGCATTTCGAGCAAACCGCCCTGCACACCGCGCGCTGGATCACCAGCGAGAAAAAAGAGAAGCTTGAGCAATTTATCGACCAGAACCTGACCAATATTGCCGAAGATCATGACGGTCAGCTGGTCTTTTTGGCGCGCAACGCGTGGCACCTTGATACATCCAATCAAAATTGGCCTGACATCAAGTTTTTGTCGACCAAAGAGCAGACGATTTAAGGGGCGATAGCTTTTGGTTGTACCGCCTCTTTCTTAAACGGGCGGGTCAGCAATCCAAAAACTTTATGCAGGCGGGCTGGTGTGATGTCGCTTGTTGCATCGGCCAGAATATCATTGCTGGCAGAGATAAAAGACGTAAGGTCTGCTGACTCGGTCAATATTTTTTGGCGTTTGGTCAGTCCATCCAGCAACAGGCGCAAATCTTCTTTCTGACGCAGGTCTTCATCAATAATCGTGAAGTTTGACAGGTTCATGACCAGATCGTCATAGGCCTGCGTGCTTTCCACACCTTCGAGTGCGGCGCCGATTGGCCCAAGCGGTTTTTCCTCGCCGCTGTCATACCGGCCAAAAGACTGCTGTGCTACTTGCAAACTTTGATAGGCTTGCGACCATTCGACAGAAACGGTGCGGGCGATCAGGTTCCACAACTGGTTTTCGCTCAGCGGAACTTCGACATTGCGTGTGGCAAGTTCAACATGCACCAACACATTATGATAGCGCTGCGCAACTTGCTGGAAATCAGTAATATCAATGCTGGGCGTTATTTCGATGGCGGGAATAGGGGGCAGTGCTGCCTCACCCTCGCGTTTGCGCACGCGCACCAAAGATAGCGACATTTCCCCTTCTTGGGACAAGCCAAGCTCATCGTCGTCATAACGGTACGGCGGTGCGCACATCAAAGATTCCCCTGCGTTCGTTATCTTGAGTATCTGTGATTATGATTAATAAAAGGTTGAATTATGTAGATTAGTGGTACGGTTGCACAAAAAAGGTATATTAATACCACTTGATGCTAATCAGTGCTTGAAACATGACATTTTATAACCATATATAAGCAGGACTAAAAAGGTTCTCGTTATGCTGAAACTAACAAAATTAACGGATTACGCGATTGCGGTGATGGCACAGCTGGCACGCCAGACAGGTGCGTCTGCCGATGAACTGGTCGCGCAAAGCGCTGCGTCACTGGCCGATCAAACAGGTGTGCCTGAACCAACCGTGGCCAAGGTGCTTAAAACACTGGCGCGTGCGCAAATGGTTGTTTCAACCCGCGGCGTCAGCGGCGGATATCGTCTGGCGCGTCCGGCGGCGCAACTGACAATCGGCGAAATTATCGAGGCGATTGATGGCCCTGTCGCAATTGTGTCCTGCGTTGAAGGCGAGGGGCATGACACCTGCCAGATCGCAGGCCGCTGCGGCGTGCGCAACAAATGGGCGCCCGTCAATACAGCGATACGTCAGGCACTGCATGCGGTAACGCTTGCTGATATGGCCGCACCTTGTGCCGGATCATCGCCACGCCTACACCATGTTTCTTTGCCTCAGGGGATAAGCCATGCCGGTCACGAATGAAACACTGGCGACAGTACAGTCGCTTGAAAATAAATACGACGCCGGTTTCGTTACCGATATCGAAAGCGAAAAAGCACCAAAGGGGCTTAACGAAGAAATTATTCGATATATCTCGGCCAAAAAAGAAGAACCTGAATGGATGCTTGAACTGCGTCTAAAGGCCTATCGCCATTGGTTGACGATGCCCGAACCTACCTGGGCCAAGGTCAACTTTCCCGCGATTGATTATCAAGATGCCTATTATTACGCCGCGCCCAAAAATATCAAAAAACTGCAAAGCCTGGATGAAGTAGACCCAAAGCTGCTTGAAACCTACAACAAGCTGGGCATTCCCCTGCGCGAGCAAGAATTGCTGGCCGGTGTCGCGGTGGATGCGGTGTTTGACAGCGTGTCCGTGGTAACCACTTTCCGTGACAAGCTGGAAAAAGCAGGCGTGATTTTCTGCTCGATTAGCGAGGCCATTCAGAAATATCCTGACATGGTCAAAAAATACATGGGCAGTGTGGTGCCCTATACCGACAACAAACATGCCTGCCTGAATGCGGCTGTATTTACCGATGGCACGTTTGTCTATATCCCAGAAGGCGTGCGCAGCCCGATGGAGCTTTCGACATACTTCCGCATCAACGAAGCCAAAACAGGCCAGTTTGAACGCACGCTGATCGTGGCTGATAAAAAATCATACGTTTCGTATCTCGAGGGCTGCACCGCGCCCAAGCGCGATGAAAAC
>JBEIPH010000247.1:0-2631 GCA_040377115.1 Micavibrio sp.
ATAAAAATCATATCCAAGGGAATCAGGGTGTTTTTCATCCAGAAAGAAGCAATGCGCGGGGGCTGCCCGAATAAAAAGATCATGCCCTCGTCATCTGCCATTTGCGTGCGGCCCATCAGGCCCTGCGCTTGCGCTTGCGGGGTGGCGGCAACCTCAACACCAAAGGCATGGGTTTGGCCCCCTGCACTTTCGATCACCAGCGGATGTTTGTCATCAACCGCCCCTTGAAAAAGCGACAGCACGGCGGCCAGTGCAATAAAAAATCCAATCACGGCAACCCAGCGACGATGCATGACAATCAATTTTTTCACAGTGCCGCCTCCTGCAACGCGCCACCTGTGCGCAATGGTTTGATGGCCGTGCACAGGCCGGTTTTGTCATCGGTCTCTATCATCACGCCGCAAATCGTTACGGGACCTTCGGCGGGGCGCAGGCGCTCACCCGGCATTTTGCGAACAAATTTGTACAGTGCCAGCGCACTTTCCATGCCAATAACACTGTCAAAGGCCGCGCACATACCGGCGTCGGTCTGATACCCCGTGCCCTTGGGCAAAATGCGCGCATCAGCTGTTGGCACATGGGTATGTGTACCCACCACCAGCGACACGCGGCCATCAAGGTGATAGCCCATGGCCTGTTTTTCGCTCGACGCCTCGCCATGAAAATCAACCACAATCGCCTGCACATCAAGGCCAAGGCGCAGGGTTTTAAGCAGTTTTTCCATGGCGGCAAAAGGATCATCCAATGCATCCATGAACAGCCGCGCCATGATATTGACCACGGCCACCTTTGCCCCACGCGCGGTTTCAACAATGGTCACGCCGCGCCCGGGTGTTGAATCAGGATAATTCAGCGGGCGCAGCAGCTTTGTGTCGCGTTCAATGTGAGGAATAATTTCTCGCTGATCCCAAATATGATTGCCGGTGGTGATAACATCAATGCCTGCCGCATAAAGATCAGTGCAAATCTGTGGCGTGATGCCAAATCCGTTGGCGGCATTTTCGCCATTGGCAATGACAAGATCGATTTTATGCGCGGCGCGCAATTTTGGCAGCTCGGCCGCGATAGCGTCGCGGGCATTGCGGCCCACAATATCGCCCAGAAATAAAATGCGCATCATCAATCCGATCGTTGTTTTTATGATGTAAACGAGTATACGCGCGAAGGGGTCACAACACAATCAAGCGGCTGGTCGTGGCTTTCGGCTGGCAGGCCATCGCAGGCCTGAAAATCATAGGCCAGACCGATTGTTTTAATCTTTTTCTTCGCACGCAGTGCTTCAAGTGTGCGGTCGTAATGGCCCATGCCATGCCCCAGACGCTGGCCACTGACCGGATCAAAGGCTACCAAGGGCAACAAGACGATGTCCGGCACAAGCATTGATGCCGATGACGGCGGTTCGTTCATACCAAAGCGGCCCTTGGACAGGGGCGTTTTTTCATCAAAGGCGTGAAACACCAACGCTTGATCGGGCGCGGCTGCAACCGGCAACAGCGTGGTCAGCCCCTGCCCGCGTAGCAGCGCCAGCAGCGGCAGCGGATTGATCTCGCTGGCAAAGGGCGTATAACCCGCCACAATCGCCATGGGTGGCAATATGATTTCAGCCAGAAAGCGTTCAGTCAGGCGCAGCGATGCTTGTTCGACATCGGCTGGTGACAGCGCGCGGCGCAGGTCTTTGTAATGACGGCGCAGATCTGTTTTTTGCATCATGTTGTCTGCTGTGAAAATGAAAAAGGAAGGAGCCACAAGAACCGTGGACACGAATATCCGCTAGGCCCTGTTAAACAGGTGGGCGCCATATAACCAAACCAAGGGTCGGGTCAGGGACAGCTCCCTAGCGATTTCTCATAGGCCCCGGGATGATTGCTGTCTCACGCTGAACTGCAGCACCTTCCGGTGACAAACATAGTGCGCTTGGCTCTATTAAGCCAACGGAATCTTTATATCTGTTTTAAAACAGCCAGATAGCGGTTATCAGGCAGCGGCCAATTTGGTGGCAACGCTGTCGATACGCTTGGTGACTTGCTCAAGCACTTTGGCAAGGGCGATTTCGTCTTCGCGGCTGAGGCCACCGGCAGGTGCAGGTGCTGCAGGCGCTGCGCGGCCTGATTTTGCAACAGGAGCGCCTTCGCGCATATCAAACAATTCATCAGCCAGAACAAGCGCTGTCAGCACCAGCAGGTGGGCGTCGTTGTATGCTGCACCGGCACGGGCGATTTGTTGCAGGCGCTGATCGATGTAAGCGGCAAGATCAACGATGCGGCCTTCTTGTCCAGCATCGCAACCGATTTCATAGATACGTCCGTTGATGGTGATATTGACGTCGGCCATGGTGTGTTTCCCTGTTGAAATAAAATCAGTGTTGGCTGTCGCTGAGCAGTACTTCCAGACGGTTGATTGTCTGGTCAAGACGTGCCGCGATCTTGCGGTTAACGTCGCGCTCGTTGCGCGCGTTAAGATCAAACTCGGGTTCTTCGGCTTCAACTTGCAAAGCTTTCAGCTTGCGATCAATTGATGCTTCAAGGCGGGTGAGCGCTTTGTCGAGGTTTTCAAGAGCGGGCTTAAGAGCAGATTTCATGTCGCAATCCCTGTGGCTTGCACGAAAAAGTTTCAAAGAATGAAGAAGTAAAT
>JBEIPH010000199.1:0-3390 GCA_040377115.1 Micavibrio sp.
CTGACGACACTGCAAACGCGTGAAGACTTCACACGCTCGCTGATCAACGTTCTGAAAGAAGGTTCGGATAAACTGACCCTTGCTGACCAGAACGAAGAAGGTGCGAAACTGTTGTCTCTGCAGACCGCCCAGTCGCTCGGCGTTACCTCGCTGTCACTGGCTTCTCAGGCTCAGCAGTCCATCCTGCGACTGTTCTAAACTTCCGACGCGGGTTAAAATCCGCATCGTCAAAAAAGTTCCGGCGACCCTTAAAAAGGTCGCCGGTTCTTTTTTATCGCAATTTGAAAACAATCTCGGGTTTATTTGTTTTTTAACCCAACTGATCTATAATGGTAATATATAGCGGTGTGGAAGGATTCCACGTATCAAACCGGAGAGAAACTCATGGCCCTAATCATCGATCTCAAACCATCTGAACGCGTCATCATCGGTACAGCACTGATCACCAACGATGACAATCGCACACGACTGCATATCGAAGGCGACGCCCCTATCCTGCGTGAAAAAGACATCATGCGCGAGGATGACGCGAACACGCCCTGCAAACGGATTTACCTGACGGTGCAGCTGATGTATCTGTCGCGCGAGCCCGCGACCTTACACGAGCTCTATTTCCGTCAGATCCGCGAAATTCAGGACGCCGCACCAAGCACCACCACTTTCTTTATGGTGATCAGTGACCATATTCTAAAGAACAACTACTATAAGGCCCTGAAAGAAGCGCGTAACCTGATCGACCATGAAAGCGAGCTGCTGCGCAATGCGAGGTAACAACACGATGCCCAATAACAATCCCTACCTGAACGCATCGAACGCCTATGGCACCACGGCCGCCACCACCGACCAGCGCTCGCTTGAGGGAAAAATTCTTCTTAAATCAGCTATGCAGCTGGAACAGCTGGCCACCCGCCTGCGCAATGGTGAAACGGCCAGCCTTGAAGAAATTGGCGACGTGCTGGAATACAACCAGAAGCTCTGGACACTGTTTGTCAGCGAAACCATGAACGAAGAACACCCCCTTGAGCAAAACATCAAGAACAACATCGCCTCGCTGGGTATCTTTGTCTTTAACCGTACCAAAGACATCCTGATCGATACCAAGCCTGATAAATTCAGTGCGTTAATCGACATCAACCGCAACATCGCCGCCGGGCTGATGAAACAATCCACCTCTACCCTGCCCGCCGAAGCCGCGGCACCACCGGCCAAAGACAGCAAAACAGATAATATGGCCTGATCGTAGCCTTTACAAAGCTTGCACAAGAAAAAAGCCCCTCTGGTAGCAGAGGGGCTTTTGTTTTCAGGAACAAAAAATCTATACGGTCACAGATTGGGTTGATTGCGGCTGTGCCGATGAACTTTCAAACCCTGCGGACACTGTTGGCGCCGAAGCCACAGGAGCACTCTCTGGTGCAACAGACGGCGCTGGCGCAGTACTTACAGGGGCCTGCGCTTCAGCCGACGGCGCGCTCGCCCCTGACTGCTGGCGGGCCTCGATCAAAGATTCTCTGAGAGCAGATTCCGCATCACGCGCCTGAATTTCAGACGCCCGTACAAAGGCACGGATTTGTGACTCGGTTGGATACTGGCGGATGATGTCGCCTGTCTCCTGGGAACGGATTTCAATAATCGCCATATCAAGCTCGTTATCCACGCGAATGCGCGAGCTGACAAAAAGTTCGGATGCTTGTACGCGAGGGGTGGAAGACGCAGAGGACCTCGCCGGAGAAGATGGTCTCGGGGCGGAGGTGGCGTTCGATAATGTACCGACAGCTTCAATCATTTTCTATGATCCAGCGCAGACACTTTAAAATATGAGTCGCTTTAGTTGTATTCCTACACTTCTAATCTTACCTAAGTTGATCCAGAATTTCAAGTAAAAAATGCATTCAATATTTGATCTAACCTCTTACTTTTAAATAATTTTTGACCGAATATTCATTAATTAAGTGTTAAAAAATGGTTAATACTTCGTTAATGTTCTGAATACTTGAGCACCCCTCACCAATCGATAAAAAATCTATAAAAAACAATCATTTATTATGAATTATGCAATCAACTTCTGCTAACATCATATATATCGACCCGCACAAGGCGCGGCATCCTTCGTGCATGACTTTAAATAGGTGCGCCAAGCATCAGGCAAAATTTGCCTAGTGCCTGTAAATTAGATAGACTCAAAGACGTGCGCCGCAGACTGGGGAGCCTTGCCGCACAAAGGGGATTTTAAAAGCGTGCGGATTTTTTAACGCGCTTTTGTTTTGGGGGAATATCGTGGAACAACTGCTAGAAACGTTCAAAAATCTTGGACCCGGCCGTTTGGCCATGATGGGCCTTACCTTTTTTGGCCTGATTATCTTTTTCGTTTTCATCACCGCCAAATCCAGCGCACCAAACATGACGATGCTGTATGGCGAGTTGTCAGCAACCGATGCCACTGAAATCTCAGCCAAACTTGATAACGCCAATATCACCTATCGACTTGAAGAAAACGGCACGCGCGTCATGGTTGGTCAACAAGACGTTGGCCGTGCGCGCATCATGCTGGCCGAAGAAGGCCTACCCCGCAAAGGTTCGATGGGCTACGAGATTTTTGATCAAAAGCAAAGCTTTGGCACGACAAGCTTCCAGCAAAACATCAATCAGCTGCGCGCGCTTGAAGGTGAACTGTCACGCACCGTCAGCACCATCGACAACATCCGCAATGCCCGTGTGCATCTGGTATTGCCCCAACGCGAGCTGTTCAGCCGCGAGGCGCGCCCCGCCAGCGCCAGCGTGTTTCTGAACATTCAAAACAGCGCAGCACTCGGTCAGGAACAAATTCAGGCTATCCAGCATTTGATCGCCGCTGCCGTACCGCAGCTTAAGCCCGTTAACGTCGCCGTGATTGACCAAAACGGCAATCTGTTGGCCCGCGGTGAAGATAGCGACAAGCCAGGCAGCGTTGGCACAGCCGAAGAACTGCGCCAGAAATACGAAGCCCGCATGACCCGATCAATCGAGGAAATGGTTGGCCGCATCGTCGGGTTTGGCAAGGTGCGTACCACCGTTACCGCCGATCTTAACTTTGACGTTATCAGCCGCAATTCCGAAAGCTATAACCCGGACGGTCAGGTTGTGCGCTCCACCCAAACCACCACGGACGAGAGTGAAGACAACAGCGGCAGCAACGTCAACAGTGTTTCTGTTGAAAACAACCTGCCCGGTCTTCCCGCTGGGTCTGCACCTGGCAGCGCTGCCGGCAGCCGCACCAACCGCACCGAGGAAGTGACCAATTTTGAAATCAGCAAAACCGTTGAAAGCATGGTCAGCGAAAGCGGTAAAGTTGAAAAACTGTCTATCGCCGTACTGGTTGATGGCCGCTATGAAACAGACGCCGCCGCAACCAAA
>JBEIPH010000004.1:0-12823 GCA_040377115.1 Micavibrio sp.
AAGATCGGCAGATGTCAGGGTGAAATATTCACCGCGACGCCATTCATAACGGTATTTAAGCGCATCATCGATCAACTGGCGGGGTGCGCGGGCAGGGCCGCTGATGATTTTCATCAACTGTTCGCTGGCCATCTGGTTTTTAAGGGTGCTGACAAACTGGCCTTCGCTGGTGCCAAGGTTGCGCAGCAGGCGGTTAAGTGCTTCGGCTTCGCTGATTTTGGCTTCGGTGGCAATCGGACCCAGCAGGTTTTTCAGCTCGGCTGCGGCAGTTTTGTTGTCGACAATAAGGCCCAAGTCATAAGCCGCACGCGCATAAATGCGCGAGTTGATTTCCTGATTAAGGACAATCATCGGCAGGTTGGCGCGATAACCTTCTTCTGCGGTAATGTTTTGCTGACGCAGAGCGCGCTGATAGATCGCATCAAATTCCGGCGCGGTGATTTTCTGGCGGCCTATTTTTGCAACCGTGGTATTGGCCATGCTGCCGCCGCGGAACATGCCTTGCACATCCATAAACGCTAAGCCAATTGTGGCAAGCACCAACAATCCAAACAGGATAAACTTGATGAAGTTAGATTTGGCGCCGGAGCGCATGGCTTGAAGCATCAGGTAAACTCCGCTTGGACAAAGAGGTCGAATATAAAAATCCTTGATAATCCACATCTTTTCGGCAAGATTGTCAAGAGAAGCCGCTTTTAAAAGGACCAATCACATGGCATGTCCCCATCCCAGCACCCTGACACGCGACAAAAAACTGATTGTCGGCAACTGGAAAATGAACGGTCTAAAGGCAGATAGCCGTGATCGCGTGGCTGAAATGGTCAAAGCCCTCAGTGCGGACATAGGGGTTCGCTACGGCACCGTATTATGTCCACCAGCCGCACTTTTGAGCTCTGTGCGGCAATATATCGATGATTTTTACCTCTGTGGCGAGGCTGTGGTCGCACTTGGGGCGCAGGACTGCCACGCCCAACAATATGGCGCCTTTACCGGCGATACCTCTGCACGCCTGCTGGCTGATGTTGGCTGCAGCTTTGTTATTGTCGGCCATTCCGAGCGCCGCCAGCTGCACGCTGAAACAAATGCGACGGTCAAGTCAAAGGCTGCTGCTGCCTTGCTGTGTGGTCTGACGCCAATTATTTGCGTGGGTGAGACAGAGGCCGAGCGCGGGGAGGGCAGGCATTTGGATGTGGTGGCAAAACAGATTGCCGAGTCCATGCCTGAAGGTGCTGATGCTGGGAATACCGTTTTGGCCTATGAACCCGTCTGGGCGATTGGCACAGGCAAGACAGCAACCGCAAATGATGTGCACGAGATGCACGACCATATCCGCACAAAACTGGGTAGCGATATGCGTATTCTTTACGGCGGGTCTGTGAAGCCATCCAACGCGGCAGAGATCCTACACACACCAAATGTCGATGGCGTTTTGGTTGGTGGCGCAAGCCTTGTTGCGGCTGATTTTGTTGCGATTGCCCGCGCGGCCTAGAGTTTAGGTTTGTTGCTTAAAGGCTGTGTTTTTGGAGCTGTAGAAGCAAAAGCTCTTGCCTGTTCAGCGGGCGTCATTTCCTCGCCGAGCAATTTATTACAAGCATTAACGTACATGTTATGGCGTTCTTCAAGAATTGATCGCGCCTGTTCGCATTCGGCGATGGCGGGGAAGTCTTTGTATTTATCGATGTGCGTGCGCATTGATTGCTGAACACCATCAGCGGCATCTTTCATTGTTTTGACGCTGCCTTGTAGTTCGGCCAGCAGTGTTGCGCGGTCTTTATCGGTTTCTTTTCTGCCCAGCAGCATTTGCAGCTGATCTTGAAAAGCTATCATGGTATTGCCGATTGTGCTGTCTTGGTTTTGCACAAGACTTGATAATGCGGCGCTGTCATCGCGAAATTGATCGTATTCAGACAGACGACGTCCGGCGGGAATACCAAAAGCATCCCGCAGACCAGCTGCCTGACGGGAGCGAAGACCTGCCTTGAATTTTCTTTCTTTTGCTTTGCGGGCGGCTTCTTTTTGTTCTTTTTCTTCACGCGCGCGTTTATCGGCCTGCTTTTGATAGTAACCAACAATCCCGCTGCTATACTTTCTTGCCATGGTGCGCATCACCCCACAAAAACCCTAACTGCTTATAAAACTAGCATATTACGATGATTATGTCAATTATTTTAGGGTAGCCAGCTTACTTTCTGCTGGTTTTTCAATCGCCAACGGCTTAAAACAATAAGCAGATTTTTAAAACATCCGAGGAAAAACCAAATGGAAGCCGTCCTTCTTGTTATCCACCTGATTATCGCGCTTGGCATTATTGTCGTTGTGCTGATCCAGCCATCAGAAGCTGGTGGGTTTCTTGGTAACAGCGGGTCGATGTCAAACATGATGGCGCCGCGTCGCTCGGCCGATGCGCTGACACGCCTGACAGGTATTCTTGCCACGGCTTTCTTTGTGACCAGCCTTTTGCTGGCAATTGCGGCAGGTAACCGTCCACAAGAAAAAAGCATCATGGACGAGCTGAACGCAGCACCTGCAACCGCGACGGAAGAAGCCAAGCAGGAAGAAACGCCAGCTGCGCCCGCACCAGCAGAAGAAGCACCGGCACCACAGGCGCCTATCGGCCAATAAACATCGATCAAAAGGAGTTTAACCCCATGCCAAGATATCTCTTTATCACGGGCGGGGTGGTGTCCTCGCTTGGCAAGGGTCTGGCCTCTGCCGCGCTTGGTGCTTTGCTGCAATCGCGCGGCTATAAAGTGCGCCTGCGCAAGCTTGACCCCTATCTCAACGTTGACCCGGGCACGATGAGCCCCTATCAGCACGGTGAAGTTTACGTCACCGACGACGGGGCTGAAACCGACCTTGATCTGGGCCACTACGAACGCTTTACCGGCGTTGCTGCGCGTAAGTCTGACAACATCACCACAGGCCGCATTTATTCAAACGTCATCCAGAAAGAACGCCGTGGCGATTATCTGGGTGCGACCGTGCAGGTCATTCCGCACATCACAAACGAGATCAAAGAATTTATTGCCGCTGACAACGACGATGCCGATTTTGTCCTGTGCGAAGTAGGTGGGACGGTTGGTGATATTGAAAGCCTGCCATTCCTTGAAGCCATTCGCCAGTTTGGCAACGAAGTAGGGCATGCCAACGCGCTTTATATCCATGTCACGCTGATGCCCTATATCAGTGCTGCAGGTGAGTTGAAAACCAAGCCAACCCAACACTCGGTTAAAGAACTTTTGTCTGTCGGTATCCAGCCATCCATTTTGCTGGTGCGTGCTGACCGTGAAATTCCAGCCGATGAATGCCGCAAGATCGCCTTGTTCTGCAACATTCAGCCAGAGCGTGTTATTCCAGCACTCGATGTGCGCAGTATCTATGAAGTGCCGCTGACATATCATGCAGCCGGCCTTGATGCCGAGGTGCTGAAATATTTTGGCATGACCGCCAAGGCGCCAGACCTGACACGTTGGCAGCAAATCCGTGAGCGTCTGACCAATCCGCAAGGCGAAGTAACCATCGGCGTTGTCGGTAAATATACGTCACTGCTTGATAGCTACAAATCGCTCAACGAAGCACTGATCCACGGCGGTTTTGCCAACAACCTAAAAGTCCGCGTCAACTGGCTAAATGCCGAGGTGTTCGAGCAAGATAATGCTGTTCAACAGCTTGAACATGTCGATGGTATTTTGGTGCCAGGTGGCTTTGGCGAACGTGGCACAGAAGGTAAAATTCGTGCCGTGCAATTCGCCCGCGAACGCAAGATCCCGTATTTTGGGATTTGCCTTGGCATGCAAATGGCAGTCATCGAATGTGCCCGCAATCAGGCTGGGTTGAACGATGTTGGGTCATCCGAATTTGGTAAATACGGCAATCCCGTTGTCGGCCTGATGACCGAGTGGATCAAGGAAGACGCTAGCAAAGTGACAAGACCGGAAGAGGGTGGCGACCTTGGTGGCACCATGCGCCTTGGTGCATATCCGGCCAGCTTGCAAAAAGGCAGTCTTGCCGCAAAAATTTATGGCAGTGAAAAAATTAATGAGCGTCACCGCCATCGCTACGAGGTCAATACAACCTATAAAAAGCAGCTGGAAGATTCTGGGCTTGTCTTTAGCGGTATGTCACCTGATGGACGTCTGCCCGAAATTGTCGAGCGCAAGGATCATCCGTGGTTTGTCGGCGTGCAATTCCACCCCGAGCTGAAATCAAAACCGTTTGATCCGCATCCGCTGTTTACCTCGTTTATCGCGGCGGCACGCCAGAAAAGCACATTGGTTTAACTTTTAGGAGAGTGAAATGCAGGAACGCTGGAGCAAAGAAAAAGCCAACGCGTGGTTTGCCAATCTACCCTGGCTTGCTGGCCCCAATTACACGCCAGCTTATGCCTCTAACCAGATCGAGATGTGGCAAGCGGATACTTTTGATATTGCCGTGATTGACCGCGAGCTTGGTTGGGCCAAAGATTTGGGGCTAAACACCATCCGCGTATTTCTGCATGATCTTGTCTGGGCACAAGACCCGCAAGGGTATTTAAAAAGGATCGACCAGTTCCTAGAAGTCGCCGCCAAACACGGCATCAAAACGATGCCTGTTTTGTTTGATTCTGTGTGGAATCCAAACCCTGTTTCAGGCCCGCAACCGCAACCCACACAGGGCGTGCATAACTCGGGCTGGGTGCAAGGTCCCGGGGCTGCTGTACTGAAAGCAATTGGCGAGAACAAAAATTGCGCTGACTATTCTCGTTTAAAAGAATACGTCACTGGCATTGTCAGCGCCTTCAAAGACGACGATCGCGTGCTGATCTGGGATATCTGGAACGAGCCAGACAACATGAACGGCACCAGCTATCGTAGTCAGGAACCTGACAATAAGGTTGATTTGGTAGCACCACTGTTGGCAGACACCTTTATGTGGGCACGACAGGCTGGCGCCACCCAACCGCTGACCAGCGGCGTATGGGCCGGTGACTGGAGCAAATGGGAAAACATGAACAGCGTTCAGCGTGTTCAGTTGGAACAATCCGATATTATCAGCTTCCACAATTATGGCGTGGCCGAAAATTTCCTGCGCGATTCAGCTTATATGGCAGCCTATGACCGCCCGATGATTTGCACTGAATATATGGCGCGTGGCACGGGCAGCACCTTTGGTGCGATCATGCCATTGATGAAGGAAAAGAAAATCGGCGCAATGAATTGGGGATTTGTTCAGGGCCGCACACAGACACATATTCCGTGGGATTCATGGGGTAAGCCATACACGCAGGAACCCGAGTTGTGGTTTCATGAAATTCTGCGCACGGATGGCACGCCGTATCGTCTGGATGAAGTTAAAACCATCAAGTCTTTGACCAAAGACATTGCATGTCCCTTTGCCCAGCAAAAAGGCGGCAATCTAAGAAGAACGCCTTAAACCTTTTGCGGAATGCAAATGATGTCGCCATCAACAACGGGCGCTTCAAGGAAATCGGTGCGGCCGCTTTCATCAAATCGATAGATGTCATAGCCATGACCGTGCAGGAATTTAAACAGCGCGGCGGAGCTGTCGCCCGCACGCTGCAGGAAACGATCAACCATTTCCAGCATAATAATCGGATGATGACACGCAATAAGCTGCTCCCCACCTGTAAGCGCGCGCAGCTCCCAGCCTTCGACATCGATCTTGATAAAATCAACACGCTCGATTTTGGCGGCAGCTGCAACATCATCTAGGCGGTCAAGCGGAATCTGCTCGGAAACGGTTTCGCGCGGGTCAACCGCCCTGTCATCACCGATATGGGCCAGACCAAAACCCACGCTGCCTGATTGTTTAACCGGCATATGCAGCTCTAGCGACATTTTTTTGTCGCTCAAACCAACCGTATGGAGCTTGACGTTTTTCAGTCCGCGCAGCGCGATGACACGTTTCAGGATAGAAAGTGCATAACTGCCCGGTTCAAACGCATGCACGGTGCCTTGGGGCGCAAGCCTTGAAAAAATACGCGTAAAGTTTCCTGCATTCGCGCCAATATCAAGGATAACAGCGTCCGGTTTTATGTGCTGCTGCAAAAAGGGGATCAAATCCACATGGTGCTTTTTGGTCAGCGCCTTGAACAGGTGAACGGTATAGGTCAGACGTTGACGCGCAGACAGGGCAACCATGATTAACGGCTGCCTTTTTTCTTGCCGCCGGTAACAGCCTTAAGCTTGGCAGGCTTGAGTGCCACAGCGCGCAGACCGTTACGACCAGCATAAACACCCGATGGGCCCAGATGCTCTTCGATGCGGATCAGTTGGTTGTATTTGGCGATACGGTCTGAACGCGAAAGCGATCCGGTCTTGATCTGCCCCGCATTGGTTGCCACAGCCAGATCAGCGATGGTGCTGTCTTCAGTCTCGCCCGAGCGATGCGACATAACAACGCCATAACCTGCCTTTTGGGCCATCTGTACTGCCTGAAGCGTTTCAGTCAGGGTGCCGATCTGGTTTACCTTGATCAGGATGGCGTTGGCGCAACCCTGGTCAATACCGTCAGCAAGGCGTTTGGTGTTGGTCACGAACAGATCATCACCAACCAGTTGGATTTTCTTGCCAAGCGAGCTGGTCAGTTCCTGCCAGCCAGCCCAATCGTCTTCGGCCATGCCATCTTCGATGGAAACGATGGGGTATTTGGCCACCAGCTTTTCGTAGTAGGTAACCATGGCTGATGAATCGAGCGTTTTGCCTTCACCTTCAAGGTGATATTTCTTGTTCTTGTAAAATTCAGTCGAGGCCACATCAAGCGCCAGAAACACATCACGGCCAGCTTCATAGCCTGCGGACTTGATCGCCTTCATAATGTATTCAATGCCTTGTTCTGTGCTGTTGAAGTCAGGCGCGAAACCGCCTTCATCACCCACAGCCGTATTGAATCCATTATCTGAAAGAAGCTTCTTAAGTGAATGAAAAATTTCAGCACCGATACGGATTGCATCGCTGCAATGGCTGGTTGCAACCGGCAAAACCATGAATTCCTGAAAGTCGATGGCATTGTTGGCATGGGCACCACCGTTGATGATGTTCATCATCGGGGTGGGCAGCAGGTGGGCATGGGTACCACCGACGTAACGATAAAGCGGCAGGTCAAGTTCCTCGGCCGCAGCCTTGGCCACAGCAAGACTGACCCCAAGGATGGCGTTGGCGCCAAGGCGGGATTTGTTATCGGTACCGTCGAGTTCGATCATCATCTGGTCGATCAGGCTTTGCTCGGTGGCTTCGACGCCTGAAACCGCCTCAAATATTTCCGTATTAACGGCGGTGATAGCCTTTAGAACCCCTTTGCCGTTATAGCGGGATTTATCACCATCACGCTTTTCAACCGCCTCGTGCGCGCCTGTTGAGGCCCCTGAAGGCACGGCAGCACGGCCACGGACACCGCTTTCAAGCTCTACATCAACCTCAATGGTTGGGTTGCCGCGGCTGTCCAAAATCTGGCGTGCATGGATATCAATGATGGCTGACATGTCTGGTTTCCCCTTAAAAAAGCCCTTTAGTTTGCCAAAGGATACCGTATAGTCGGCCCCACCGCGAGAGGGATTTTTAAAATGAAACGCATATTGGCACTTGTACTGTTTTTGACGCTGGCCATGTCATCGGCTGTCTGGGCATTCGAAACGCCTGTTACCAGCGAAAAAGGTAAAGCCATTCTGGCAAAGATGGGCAAAGACCTGACACCCGTTGCCACCGGACTAGGATGCCCAGAATTTGCATGGGGCAATTTTGTCGGTGACGGTAAAGTCGCAGCGCTTGAGTATGTGCCTGCCGGCGACAACGTCAAAAAATGGACACGCCTTGTCAGTATGGCTGTTTATGCGTTGCCCGGCAAAGCGGCTGAAGACAAAGCAATCATGGAAGGCCTCGTAAAAAATCTTGTCAGTGGATACAAAAAGAACGGCAAGATTATAAAATCCGAAGGCTTTACCAATAAAAAGGGCGAGCCAGGTTTGTATATTGAATACACTATCGGCGCTGACAAAGCCAAAGAGCATAACGCAGGTGTGTTCCTGAGAATATCAGATCGTACAGCTGCTTTTATCCAGACGCAGGCACGCGGTGGAAAAACCCTGACTGCGGAGCAAACCGGCAAGGTTCGCGCGCTTATTGGTTCAAAATAACAAAGCTTAAGCAGCTTCTGTTTTTTCAGCTTTTTGAGATTCAATAAAGATGCGTGCGCAGGCATGGGCATCTGATTCCGCTTCGTGGTGATTAAGCGCAATACCCAGATGTTCCGCTACCGTTGACAGCTTGTGATTATACAGTCCCGGCCAGCAACGTCGCGCGATATTGACGGTGCACTGCCAGCGATGATCGGGCAGGGGAATATCATAGTGCGCAGTCACCGCATACAAAACACCACGATCAAAGGCCGCATTGTGCGCAACCAGTAAATCAGACGCCTCGAAATAGGGGCGCATTTCATCCCAGACGTCATTGAAATAGCCTTTGTCCTCAAGCATCGCGGGGGTGATGCCGTGGATATCGATGAAATCGGGGCGGATATAGATGCGTTTGCTTTTAAAGCGTGGGTCAAGTGCGGGGCGAAACAGCCACGCACGGGTTTCTTTAACCACATCGTTTTCAATGACGCTGATACCCAGCGCAATCGCGCTTTCGCGCGGGTAATTGGCTGTTTCGAAATCGAGGGCCAAAGTGACCGGATTTGGGCTGAGGGCCATTATAGCTTGCCCTGATTAACCCACGTGCGCAGTTTTTCAGCGCTTTTAATCATGTCTTTTGAACCTGCAGGAAAAGAAACGCGGGTCATGACAACGTTCTCGGGTTTATCTTTCCAGGCTGTGACTTCAAGCTTACCAATACCCATGAATGACTTGCGCACACAGGTGCCGCCGCGCTGCTGTGGAGCGCTTTCAATTGTTGAGGCCGTGTATTCTCTTCTTTGAACAAATAAATTAAAGGCGTCTTTTAATTTTTGGCGCAAATCCATGAATATTTCCTCTTATTAAAAACGGCCTGTATAGGCCCAGCTGTTGGCTTTTTGCTTGAACTTTTCCATGCCGTTTAATGTGCCGGGGAAGCGCACATTCTTGCGCACCACATTGCTTTCGTCACCCTCCCAAAAGGAAGCGCGCAAAACAGCAAACCCGAAATTGCTGCGCAACTGTACGATAGCGCCACGTTCAAATTCACGGCCGCCGCAAATGGTCTTGCAGGTGGCTTTGTATGTGTTGGTTTTTCTTGCTGAAATATTAAATGAAAAACCCAGCATGATCAGGCAGCTTTGCTGGCAGATGCATAAGCTTGCGGCTTGATCAGCTTATCAATCGCTTGCAGCTGCTCCAGCATGGCAGGCATGTCTTTCAGGTGCATCATGTTGGGGCCGTCAGATGGCGCACTGTCGGGGTCTTGGTGTGTTTCCATGAACACAGCCGCAACACCGCAAGCAACGGAGGCACGCGCAATATAAGGAACCATGCGGCGGTCGCCACCGGTTGAGGCACCCATGCCACCTGGTTGCTGTACCGAGTGTGTTGCGTCAATCACGACAGGCAGGCCAGTTTCAGCCATAATTGGCAGGGCGCGCATGTCGTTGACCAGCGTGTTGTAACCAAAAGTCACGCCACGTTCGCACAGCATCACATTGGGATTGCCGCTCTCGGTGATTTTGGCGGCCACGTTTTTCATGTCCCAAGGGGCAAGGAACTGGCCTTTTTTAATATTGATGATCTTGCCTGTTTTAGCAGCAGCAATCAGCAAGTCTGTCTGGCGGCACAGGAAAGCGGGGATTTGTAGGATATCAACCGACTGCGCAGCAATCGCGCATTGTTCGGGTGAGTGAATGTCAGTGATGACAGGGCAGCCAAATTCCTTGCGGACATCTGCGAGGACTTCGAGACCTTTTTCCATGCCAATACCGCGCTTGCCGCCCAGTGATGTGCGGTTGGCTTTGTCGTAGGAAGATTTGTAGACAAAAGGAATGCCAAGTTTCTTGGTTGTTTCAGCAAGGCTGCCGGCGATATCAAATGCATGATCGCGGCTTTCGATCTGGCAGGGACCAGCCAGCAGTACGAAAGGCAGGTCATTACCGATCTTGAAATTTTGCAAAGTGATGTGGTGCTGACGTGTCATGGCTGGATCCTTTAAAACTGAGAGTTGCTAATTTATACCAGCATAATCTTCTGTCAATCAAATCTGCGCTTTATTGGGGGTAACCTGTTGAATCTTTGTCTTTTTTCTTGACCCGAGTCAGTAGGTGTGATTCAGTAAAAGTAATGAAAATGCGTCAAAACAGGCAAAAAACATCACTTTCGCAATCGCTTGGCACTTTGCTGGCGTTTTTGCTGTTTGCCTATTTTGGTTACCACCTGTTGCACGGCGATCGTGGCTATTTCGCCAACAAAGGCCTGCAAATTAAACTGACACAGGTAGAACAAAAGCTGAAAGACAGGCAGGAAGAGCGCCTTGCGCTTGAAAACCGTGTACGCCTGATGCGTCCTGACAGCCTTGACCTTGATTTGCTCGATGAGCGGGCAAGGGTTGTCCTCGGCTTTGTAAAACCCCAAGAACGCGTTATTCTGCAAACCCGTTAATTTGTGCGTTGCAGCATAATATACCGTCAAGCTTGCCAAAAACCGCCACTGTCTTTAGATATGAGGGTCGTTTTGAACAGCCCGCTGTGAGGTCATTTTGGCGCAAGGTTCCCCCAAGCTCGAGACTGTAAAATCCACTGGCAATATCGCATCGCCAGAACAGATGATGCAGTTCTATAAAGACATGCTTTTGATCCGCCGTTTCGAGGAGAAGGCAGGCCAGCTTTACGGCATGGGCCTGATCGGCGGTTTCTGCCATCTCTACATCGGGCAGGAAGCTGTTGTTGTCGGCGTGCAGTCAGCACTTGAAACCGGCAAAGATTCCGTCATCACCGCTTATCGTGACCACGGCCACATGCTGGCCTGCGGCATGAGTGCTAATGGCGTGATGGCCGAACTGACGGGCCGCAAAGGCGGCTATTCAAAAGGCAAGGGCGGCTCGATGCATATGTTCAGCCGCGAGCAGAAATTTTACGGCGGTCACGGTATTGTCGGCGCACAGGTGCCGCTGGGTGCTGGTCTGGCTTTTGCGCACAAGTACCGCAAGGATGGCGGCATCACCACTGCCTATTTCGGCGATGGTGCAGCCAACCAGGGGCAGATTTACGAGGCCTATAACATGGCGTCGCTGTGGAAGCTGCCGGTTATCTTTATCATCGAAAACAACAAATACGGCATGGGCACATCACAGGCCCGTCACGCGGCGGGCGGTTTGGCCAAACGCGGTGATGGCTATGACATTCCAAACGAGGAAGTCGATGGCATGGACGTGCTGACCGTGCGCGCCGCTGCACTCAAGGCAGTCGAACACGTGCGTAGTGGCAAAGGGCCATACATTTTAGAATTCAACACATACAGATACCGCGGCCATTCAATGTCTGACCCCGGTAAATACCGCACCAAGGAAGAAGTCGAGCTGATGCGCAACCAGCACGACCCCATTGAAAACCTGAAACAGGCAATCATGGCGCTTGGCAAATTTAATGATGATCATTTCAAGGCCATCGACAAAGATGTGAAGGCCATTGTGAATGAATCTGCCGAATTCGCGCAGCAAAGCCCCGAACCCGATCCATCAGAGCTGTGGACCGATGTGCTGATTGAGGAGAACAACTGATGTCTATCCAGATCCTCATGCCCGCACTGTCGCCCACGATGACCGAGGGCAAGCTTGCCAAATGGCTCAAAAAAGAGGGCGACGCGGTTAAAGCAGGGCAGGTTATTGCCGAAATTGAAACCGACAAAGCCACGATGGAAGTCGAAGCCGTTGACGAAGGTATTCTGGGCAAGATCCTGATCGCCGAGGGTACAGACAACGTTGCCGTCAACACCCCCATCGCTGTCTTGCTTGAAGAAGGCGAGAGCGAAGTAAAGGCCAGCGCACCGGTTGAGGTTTCATCCGCGCCTTGCAGCATGCCTGCACCAGATATGGCACCCGTATCTGTCGCGGCCCCTGTTGTCAGCGCGCCTGCAGCTGAAAAAGACTGGCATGGCCCGACCAAAACATTGACCGTGCGCGAAGCACTGCGCGACGCCATGGCCGAAGAAATGCGCCGCGACAAAGAAGTATTCGTCATGGGCGAAGAAGTCGCCGAATATCAGGGTGCCTATAAAGTCACCCAAGGTCTGCTGCAGGAATTTGGCAGCGAGCGCGTGATTGACACACCCATTACCGAATATGGTTTTGCGGGTGTTGCCACTGGTGCAGCCTTTGCGGGTCTGAAGCCGATTGTCGAATTCATGACATGGAACTTCTCCATGCAGGCGATTGACCATGTTATTAACTCGGCTGCCAAAACGCTTTATATGGCGGGTGGTCAGCTTGGCTGCCCTATCGTGTTCCGTGGCCCTAACGGCGCTGCAAGCCGCGTGGCGGCCCAGCACTCTCAGTGCTTTGCCAGCTGGTATGCGCATTGCCCCGGTTTGAAGGTGATTGCACCGTGGTCAGCGGCTGATGCCAAAGGCTTGCTGAAAGCTGCTATTCGCGACCCTAACCCGATCGTCTTCCTTGAAAACGAAATCATGTACGGCCAGTCATTCGAAGTACCGGATGATCCCGATTTTGTTTTGCCAATTGGCCGCGCCAAGATTGAGCGTGCGGGTACAGATGTCACCATCACTGCATTCTCGCGCATGGTTGGTGTCGCCTTGCAGGCGGCTGATCAACTGGCAGCACAGGGCATCAGTGCCGAGGTGATTAACCTGCGCACCCTGCGCCCGCTTGATACCGAAACCATCGTCAACAGCGTTAAAAAGACC